>CAZDKZ010000021.1:0-32709 GCA_964506215.1 uncultured Holophagae bacterium | reverse complement strand
CTGCTGTTCCACCAGGTTGGTGGCGGCAGTGAAATTATAATTCCCCTGATTGGACCGGATTGAAACCAGCTGGGCACCCACCAGCGCCAACAGGCCGATGGCAAATACCGTGGAAGCAATCAGTACCTCAATCAGGGAAAACCCTTTTTCCGTTCTCATGACCCCTCCTTATGAAACTGTTTCATAACATCTGATCTTATCTGCAAGGGGTATGCCGGAAATAGCGGGGGTCAACAGGGTGGTTTTGGGCAAAAGGTGCCCATGTTGTGTCAAATAAATGACGGAATCAGTTGTCTTCCCGGATATGGCAGCCGATGCTGGTTCGGTTGCGCCTGGCAGCGGCAACAATCAGCCGGGACACGGTGACCATGTTGCGCAGTTCGATCAATGTCCGGGTGGGTTTGTTGGACCGATAAAATGTCTCGATGGAACCGGCCAGCTGGGCCAGGTCTTTCCCCGCCCGTTCCAGCCGGCTGCCGTTTCGCAATACCCCGGCATAATTCCACATGGTTGTCTGCAGGTAGCGGATGTCATTGGCCAGCAGAATGGGGTCTGCCACAGAGTCGCCGGCCATTTGCCAGTCCGGGATGGTTTTCAGGCGGTCCCGGGGCGGGCGAAGCCGGTTGGCCGCGATGTCCCGGGCGGCTTCCCGACCGAACAGCACCCCTTCCAGGAGAGAGGTGGAGGCCAGTCGGTTGGCCCCGTGAATGCCGGTACAGGAACATTCGCCGATGGCGTGGAGTCCGGGAAGTTTGGTCCGGCCGTTGGCATCGGTCCGGATCCCGCCGCAATAATAATGCGCTGCGGGGACCACCGGGATGGGTTCCCGGGATACGTCGATACCCAGTTTCCTGCAGGTTTCGGTGATCTGGGGAAACCGTTCAGCCATATCCAGGGATGCCGGCAGGGTGGACAGGTCCAGGTAAACACAACTGACATCATCTGTCAGCATTTTGTTGTAAATGCATCGGGCAACGATATCACGGGCGGCCAGGTCTCCCTCGGGATGACAATCCTTCATGAACGGACGGCCCTGCCGGTCCACCAGTCGCGCCCCTTCTCCCCGAACGGATTCGGAAATCAGGAACCGTTCGTCCCGGTTGGGCAGGTAGAGGGTGGTCGGATGGAACTGGACATATTCCGCGTTGATAATGGGGACCCCGGCCCGATAGGCCATGGCGATGCCGTCCCCGGTTGCGCCCTTCGGGTTGCTGGTATGGAGAAACACCATACCCAGTCCGCCGGTGGCCAGGATGGTGTTCCCGGCAAATGCCGTTTCGATGATACCGGACGTGTTGTCCAGCAGGTATGCGCCGAAACACACATCTTCCCGGTATTGTTCCACCGGGTCGGTGGAGTGGTGGGTATTGGTGATCAGGTCAATGGCGGTATGGTTCTTCCGGATGGTGACGTTGGGATAGCGTTCCAGTCTTTCCAGGAGCGTTGTCTGGATGGCTTTGCCGGTATAGTCCGCGCAATGGTAAATCCGGCGGACGGAATGGGCACCTTCCGCTGTGCAATCCACGTGGTTACCATTCATGGAGAAGGGAACCCCCACGGTTTCCAGGAGAAAATCATGGACCAGGCCGGGGCCTTCCTGTGCCAGTTTGTGCACCGCTTCCGGGTTGCAGATCCCTGCGCCGGCATTGAAAATATCCGCCGCCAGCAGTTCGGGGGAGTCCCCGCTGCATTGGCCGATGATGCCACCCTGGGCATAATAGGTGTTGGTGTCGGCCGGTTCCGGCTCCTTGGTAACCAGCAGAACGTTCAGATTTTCCCGGGCCGCATACTCGGCAGCGCACAGACCGGCTACGCCGGAACCGATGATGAGGACATCTGCATGATCCATGGTTGCCTCCACAAGAAACGAGTATACCCCACTTTAACCGCAATTTGATGCAGACTTGCCACCAGTGGGCCGGGCATGTAACAAACGGGGCGAATCGCAGACCAGTTCTGCTATACTGCCCCTGTTATGTTGACGATCTGTTTTGATACAAGTGGTCCCACCGGGTGTGTGGCGTTGGTTGCCGATGACCGGAAGATCGGTTCCATCCGTCTCAGCAAGGTATACGGCCACAATGAAACATTATTGCCCAGTATTTCGCTGCTGTTGGAGCAGGCCGGGCGGAAGCCTTCGGAGCTGAGCGGCGTCGCATTTGTCCGGGGCCCGGGTTCCTTTACCGGTTTGCGGATCGGTACCGCGGTAGCCTACGGGTTGTCCGAGGCCAATCCGTCTGTGCGGTTAACCGGTTACACCTCACTGTACCTGTTGAACCGCTCGGCGGAAAGCGAACCGGGGGGCACCCGGCTCAGCCTGGTTGATGCCCGGAAGAAGCAGGTCTACCTGGGGGTGTTCCGGGATTCCCATGCGGTTGCACCCTATACTGTTCTGGATCCCGCCCATGTCGCGGACTACCTGGCGGCGCATCAAGTGGATACAGCGGTCCTGTCAATGACTGGCAGTGCCCTGGGGCCGTACCAGGATGTGCTGCGGGCGCAGTTTCCGTCAGCTGAATTCCTGGAAGCGCCGGTCTGCCTGGCCGATGTCCTGGCGAATGAGATTATTGCCCCGGCCGGTGGGGAACAGCCGGATGACCAGCCGCTCTATATTCGAAAGTCGGATGCCGAACTCAATCGACCTGCACAAAGCTGACAACCTGACGTCCGGACTCCTGGATGAACTGCTGGTGCTGGAAGGGGCCTGTTTTCCGGAAGACCCCTGGACCGCTGCCATGTTTGCGGTCAATGAGCAGGAAGGGATCCTGTTGGCCCGTGAAGCGGGGAGCCTGGTGGGATACCTGTGTCACCAGGAAATTCTGGATGAATGCCATATTCTGAACGTAGCGGTACATCCGGATTGGCGACGACGGGGTATCGGCGTACGGCTGGTTACCCACCTGATGCAGTCCCGGCCCGTAATCCGGGACTGGTTTCTGGAGGTTCGGGAAAACAACGGGCCGGCTATCGGACTTTACGAAAAACTGGGTTTCCGGGTGATCGGCAAACGGCTGCGTTATTATCGAAATGGGGAGCATGCGTTGGTGATGCAGCGACGATCGAACGATCCTATTGAATGAGTTTTCGGGTGTTTCCGCTCTTGGCGGTGATACCGGCCCCGTCCAGGTATTCCATGATGGGAATCAGATATTTCCGGGACAGGGGGAACCGTCCCTTGATGTCCTGGATTTCAAACTGGCCAGCTTCTGCGGCAAATGAACGGAATTCTTCGAGAAATGACTGCCAGCATGCTGCGTGCATGTAGACGTCGGTGGATATCCGGATCAGCAGGCCTTCCGCTACCCCCCGGTCAATGAAATCTTTCAACAGCTCCGGGTCTTGAAGTTCACGCTCCAGCGCGGTGAGCAACGTGGGCGTCCGGTCTTCCTGTTTCAGGCGGTTCACCAGCTGCTGAAACGCCGTTTCTTCTGCCGGCGTGTAGCTGGACTGGAAATCGGGCAGTCGGACGATCTTACCTTCACGGATGATCCGTCCGTCGGATTCCATGGCTTTCAACACCGGGTCTGGAATGCCTTTCAAGGCGGAAGCGGGCATGCCCGCTTTCCGGTGATGGCTGTGATGGAACGCGGCAATGGTTTCCAGTACACGTTCTTCCGATTGCTGGGCATCATCCGGGTGGAGCAACTGTTTCTGTCGCTCCAGCAGAATGGCCTGTCCGTTTTTCGTCAGTTTGTCGACCAGTTGACCGAATACCGGTTCAGAAAGGAACAGGCGTCCCTGGGCGTCCGCCAGGTCCACCGAACGTTCCTCGTCCAGGATGGCCAGGATGCAGGCCGCGTCGTCCGTTTCGGTTTTGCGTTGCAGGATTGCCAGGTCGCCGCCATAGCCCCGGCGTTTCCGGGGGCGCGGATCCAGGATGGTGCCACCGCCGATGGTGCGGACCGGTGAATAACTGCGGATGACAAACGGCTGCTGGTTGAAACAGGCAATTTCCCGTTCAAACCGCAATTGGCAGAGGGCTTCCCCCGGTGTCTCCAGCTGGTTGCTTTCCACCAGTTTGATCCGGGCCACCACGTCTTCACTGCCGATGCTGATCCGGACACGGGTCAGGTCGTCTATCGGGTGGTTTTCAAACGGGAAGCGGATGGCCGCATCCGCGAAGCGGCTGGTCAGATCCAATGACGCTGTTGTGGCGATCATCCCCCGTTCGGCCTGTTCCCGGTCCACCTGGGGCAGGTTCAACGCCACCCGTTTTCGTGCGGCGACGGCTGTTGTTTCTTTTCCATGGTTGTTGATTTTCTTGATGGGAGAGGTCCGTTGCGAAGGATACAACGTAATCCGATCACCGGTTTTCAGGTTACCGGACATCAGGGTGCCGGTAATGACCGTGCCGTGTCCCCGCATGGTGAAACTCCGGTCCACGTGAAGAAACGCCGGCCGACGATCTTCAAAGTTCCGCACATCCCGCGCAATGGCACACAGGGTGTCCAGCAACTCGGTGACCCCCTCGCCGGTGGTCCCGCTGACTGCAGGGACAATGTCCGGTTCTGGCAGTTCCATCTCCGCGAACAGTTCCCGGATCTCCAGTTCGGTCAGTTCCCGCAGGTCATTGTCAGCCAGGTCAATCTTGGTCATGACGGGAATGATGGGACGGATACCCAGCAGCGTCAGAATGGCCAGATGCTCCCGGGTCTGGGGCATCACCGACTCATCTGCGGCAATGACCAGGATGCCGAAATCCACCGAGTGGATACCGGCCAGCATGTTGGTGACAAAATCCTTGTGTCCGGGAACATCAATAAAGCTCAGGGTGACATCATCGTGCTGCAGGTGGGCGAAGCCGATGTCAATGGTGATGCCGCGCCGCTGCTCTTCTTCCCACCGGTCGGTATTGATGCCGGTGATCCGTTGTATCAGCGTGGTTTTACCGTGGTCGATATGTCCGGAAGTGCCGATAATGGTCTGGTTTCGCGGGGACACAACTACCTCCACGTTTCGCTGCAGGTGATTTCAGTTGGAATTGCCGGCTTCCCCCCGCCGGGTCAGCGGCTGAGTTTGCCCAGGACCTGCTTTGCGCATGCCTTGAGGGTTTCGAATACACCGTCTCCCTGGGTGGCGATTGCTTCGAAGTGGGGCTCTCCCTTGAACCGGAGCGATTGAACCATGTCACCCACCGGTGTGATGTCCGGCAGGTCCCGCTTGTTCAACTGCAGGACGTAGGGCAGTGTTTCCAATTTCAGGTTGTTTTCTTCCAGGTTTTCCCGAAGGTTCAACAGGGATTCCAGGTTGGCTTCAAAGCGGGCGGCCTGGGAGTCTGCCACGAACACGACACCGTCTGCACCCTTGAGGATCAGCTTCCGGCTGGCATTGTAAAAAACCTGTCCCGGTACGGTATACAGTTGAAAACGAACCTTGAACCCGCGGATGGAACCCAGGTTCAGCGGGAGAAAGTCAAAATACAGGGTCCGGTCGGTTTCGGTGGCCAGGCTGATCATCTTACCTTTCAACTCGGGGTTTGTCTTGTTGTAGATGTGCTGCAGGTTGGTGGTCTTCCCGCACAGACCGGGCCCGTAATAGACCAGCTTGCAATTGATTTCTTTCGCGGAATGATTGATGAATGCCATGATCAGCTGTCACCGAAAAGTTTATCGATATCGTCTTCCGTAATCTCGGCGAAAGGCGATTCGTATTCTGATTCCCCTTCATACTGCTTCTTGGCTTTCTCATCAATAACGTCGAAAACCTTGTCCAGGTCTTCGGATGCTTTGCGAACGCGCAGTCGAACCAGGCCCAGGGTGGAGCGGTTGTCAAAAATGACCACCAGGATACCCCGCTTGCCAACCAGCGAAATGTGCAGGTTGTCCTTCTCTCCTTCGTGGAACAGGATACTGAATTCCTTTTCCCCGATCAGCTTGGCCAACCCATCCGTTGCGGCTACGTTGCCGGCGGTCAGTGAAGCCAGCGAGGTGGTGTCGATGCTGCTCAGGTCACCGCAGCCTGCAATCTGCTGACCGTTTTTGTCCACCAGGAATACAATCTTGGCGGTCGCATCGTCTTTTAATCGTTCGGTAATTCCCTTGATCTTCTGATATTCTTCGTCATACATGACAAAATCTGGTAACGGCATGGACAACCTCTACTTTCGTCGTTATGTCCGATTATAGACAGAGTGCAAAATAAACACAAGAAAAAAGCGGTTTCACACCCGTCAGCGCATACGCTGAAAGAGCGTATTGATCAACTGTTCCAGGTAGAAGCCTGGGGTCAATGAGCCCTGCCGTGCCGCAATGGACAGTTTGCGGCAATCCACCACGGCCCGTTCCAGCTTGTTTCCCCGCAGCCGTCCGGCCAGCTGCTGTAACCGTGAAATATAGAAAGAAGAGCGGGAAATCCGATTGATTTCTGCTTTGGAGTCGGCGTTGACCAGTCGCCAGGCCCGTTCCATCATGTTGTTGATGAACCGCCAGATCGCGACGGGGGAGGTGCCTTCTTCCAGTAGCCCGTGTACGGCCCGGATGGCCAGGTCTTTCTTGCCATCCACCAATGCATCCTGCATGTCAAACAGGGTATATTGCCGGGAGGGCATCAACAATCCCCGGACGCTGTCCAGGGTAATCCGGGTCTGGTCCGGGCCCATGTAGAGAATCAGTTTTTCCAGTTCGGATGAAATGACCATCAGTTCGGATGAGGTGAACATGGCCATGAACTCGGCGGCGTCCGGGTCGATGACGTAGCCTTTTGCGGACAGCTCCCCGGCGATGAAGCCGGGCACCTGGTAGTCCCGCAGCGGTTTGAATTCCTCGGAAACCGCCAGTGCGGAGAGCTTCTTGTAGAAGGACTTTCGACGGTCAACAGATTCGGCTTCCAGGATCATCAGGGCATGGGGAACGCCGGTTTTGGCCCGTTTCAGGAACAGTTCCGACACCTTGTCGTCCTTTTTCATCCGGATCTTATCCGCATTGTCCACGTGGATTACCCGATCGCCGCCGAAGCCCCGTTCTTCCCAGGTGGAGAGAATGTCCACCAGCGACGTTTCCTTGCCGTCAATCCGGACATAATTGAAATCGCCCAGTCCTTCAGGCAGCCGTTCTTCCACCAGTTGGGCCAGGCGACGCCGCCGGAGGAAGGTTTCGGTTCCGGTCAGGAGATAGAGGGATCCTGAAGCCATGCGGCCACCTGGAGTGCCATGCGTTCTGCCAGTTCCTGTTCTTCCCGGTTCCGGTCGTCCACCTGGGTATCGGTGGTTTCGGACAGGCGGTAGAGTAATGGCAGTTGGATTGAGCGGTGGATCGGTTGGATGGCACCGCGGACAGTTGCGGTCAGGACAATGGTGTCCCGGGTGACGGTGGCCCGGTTGTCCGAGCCGCTTTGCAGCGTGCGGGACTTCCGGTCGGTCAGTTGAATGTCGATCACAATGGTCTCCGGTGACTCAACCCCCGCAAGTTTCCACCGGTCGGCAACCAGCCGTTTCGCCAGTTCCTGGTCCAGCAGGGGACCCAGGGCGACCCGTGCCGTCCGGTTGTCCACCGGGAGCAGGAAAACGGAAGTGTCCGGGGCCGGGACAACCCGGTATCCACAGCCGGTTATCACCAGAACCAGCAGCAATCCGATTGAATATTTCATGGTGCTACTTTACCACGAGATTGACCAGGCGGCCCGGAATATAAATCTCCTTGACCAGGGACTTGCCCTCCAGCGCCTCCTGCACCTTTTCACTGGCATGGGCGGTCGCCAGGGCCTCGGACTGTTCAATGTCCGCGTCCACTTCCAGCTTGTCGCGGACCTTGCCGTTGACCTGCACCACCAGCGTGATGGTTTCCGCCTTTGCATATGCCGCATTCAGTTCGGGCCAGGTGTGGACATCGAAGTCCATCTGTTCACCCAGTTCCGCTACCATGTGGGGGGCGAAGGGTGCCAGCATCCGAACCAGCTGCCGATAGGTTTCGCCCGCTACCGCAGCTGCTAAATCGTTTTCCGGTTTCAGACTGCTCAGCTGGTTGAACAGTTCCATCAGCGAGGCGATGGCGGTATTCAGGTGGAGCCGTTTTTCAATGTCTTCGGATACTTTCCGGATGGTCTGATGCAGTTTACGGTACAGTGCACCCGGTTCCCCTTGCAGGGCTGCCGGATCAAAGGTGTCTGCCTGCCGGATGGTTTCCTTGTGTTCTTCGCCGAAATGCCAGACCCGGTTCAGGAAGCGCAATGCGCCTTCCGCCCCCTGGTCTTTCCATTCAATTTCTTTTTCCGGCGGTGCCGCGAAGAGCATGAACACCCGGACCGCGTCCGCGCCATAGCTCTTGATCATATCGTCCGGATCCACCACGTTGCCCAGTGACTTGGACATTTTCCGTCCGTCCTTGATGACCATGCCCTGGGTGATCAGTTTCTTGACCGGTTCATCAATGGTCAGCAGGCCCAGGTCCCGCAGCAGCTTGGTGTAGAACCGGGTATAGATCAGGTGCATGGTGGCATGCTCAATGCCCCCGATGTAGAGGTCCACCGGGCCCCAGTAGGCGGCGTCTTCGGGGTCAAACGGCAGTTCCCGGTTGTCCGGGCTCAAATAGCGGTAATAATACCAGGAGGAGTCCACGAAGGTGTCCATGGTATCGGTTTCCCGGCGTCCGGGCTTGCCGCAGGACGGGCAGTCCGCTTGCAGGAAGGTGGGGGAGGTCAGGATGGGTGAGCCCCCTTCACCGGAAAATTCAACGTCATCCGGCAGCAGAACGGGCAGATCGGATTCCGGCACCGGTACCGCCCCGCAATCATCGCAGTAGATAATCGGAATGGGTGTTCCCCAGTACCGTTGACGGGAAATCCCCCAGTCCTTCAGTTTGAAGGTGACCGCGCCCCGGCCGAAATTATTCTTTTCAGCATATTGGTTCATGGTCTGTTTCGCATCATCGGAGGGCAGGCCACTGAATTCGCCGGAGTCAATGGTGTATCCATACGCTTCCACTGCCGCTTCCAGTGCCGTTTCATACGGTTTGCCCTTCTCCGGTACGATGACGGGTTTGATGGGCAGGTTGTACTTGGTGGCAAATTCAAAATCCCGCTGGTCATGGGCCGGTACCGACATGACGGCGCCGGTGCCATATTCCATCAGGACAAAGTTGGCGACCCAGACCGGTATCTTCTCCCCGTTGAACGGGTTGGTTGCATAGATCCCGGTAAACTGGCCCAGCTTTTCGGTGGAGGCCAGGCGTTCTTCCCGGGACAACCGGTTCATGTGCTTTGCGAATTCGTCCAGCTTGTCCCCGTGGGGGGAAACTTTCCGGATTTTGTCCACCAGGGGATGGTTGGCGGCCAGGCAGACAAACGTGGCGCCATATATCGTGTCCACCCGGGTGGTAAACACGTCCAGCTGTTCCGCGATTTCGGGCAGGTCAAAGGTGACAAACGTCCCCTCGCTGCGACCGATCCAGTGGCGTTGCATGGTTTTCACATTGTCCGGCCAGTTGTCCAGCCTGTCCAAATCGTCCAGCAGTTCCTGGGCATAGTCCGTGATGCGGACAAACCACTGTTCCAGTTCCTTCTGTTCAACCTCATTATCGCAGCGCCAGCAGGTGCCCCCTTCGGCCTGCTCGTTGGCCAGTACGGTCTGGCAGGACGGACACCAGTTGACGTCACGGAGGCTGCGGTACACCAGTCCTTTCTCCATCATTTTCAGGAAAATCCACTGGTTCCAGTGATAATACTCCGGGTCACAACTGGCGATTTCCCGGTCCCAGTCGTAGGAAAATCCCAGGTTTTTCAGCTGGGCACGCATCATGGCGATGTGTTCATGGGTGTGTTCCCGGGGGTGACGGCCGCTCTTGATGGCCGCGTTTTCCGCCGGCATGCCCATGGCGTCCCACCCCATGGGATGCATGACATTGTATCCGTTCATGGCCAGGTACCGGGAAACCACGTCCCCGATGCTGTAGTTGCGCACGTGTCCCATGTGGATGCGCCCGGAGGGATAAGGCAACATTTCCAGGCAGTAGAACTTGGGTCTGCTGCTGTCGCGATTGACTTTATGTGGCTTCTGGTCTTCCCACCGGGATTGCCAGCGTTGTTCAATTTCAGTAAATGGATAGGCCATGATTCAATTCCTCAGCTCTGTTTCAGGAACGTTTCCAGCAGATCGGCATACCGGTCCATGTCTGCGTTGGTGTGCTTCGCGGAGATGAAATTGGCTTCATACTGGGACGGGGGCAGCAGTACGCCGTTGTCCAGCATGAACCGGAAGAACCGGCCGAACCGGTCCATATCGCAGGCAGCCACTTCTGCAAAGCAGGTGGGTTTCTTCCCCGTGAAAAATACGGTGAACATGGCGGTTTCGCTGGCATAGCAGACATCGTCACGACCGTCACAGATCGTTGCAAGCCGTGCATTCAAGTGTTCTGCCCGCTCCCGGATGACGTCCAGTACGTTGTCCCGCTGGTAAATCTCCAGGGTTTTCATACCGCAGGCCATGGCCACCGGGTTGCCCGACAGGGTACCTGCCTGGTATACCGGTCCGATGGGAGATAGCCAGTCCATGATGTCCGCTGATCCGCCGATGGCGCCCACCGGCATGCCGCCGCCGATCACTTTGCCGAACGTGGCCAGGTCCGGGGTGATGTTGAACCGGCCCACCGCGCCCTGCTCATGAATCCGGAACCCGGTCATGACTTCGTCAAATATCAGCAGCGCTTCGTGGCGGGTTGTCAGTTCGCGGAGTCCTTCCAGAAATCCCGGTTCCGGGCTGATGACGCCCATGTTGCCGGCTACCGGTTCCACGATCACAGCTGCCACGTTACCGGCGGCCAGGGCCTCCCGGACACCGTCCAGGTCGTTGTATTCACAGATAATGGTGTTCTTGGTGGTGCCGGCGGTGACGCCGGGGCTGTCCGGTACACCCAATGTTGCACCACCACTGCCCGCTTTTACCAGCAGTGCATCATGGTGTCCGTGGTAGCAGCCGTTGAACTTGATGATCTTTTCCTTTCCGGAATAGCCCCGGGCCAACCGGATGGCGGTCATGGTGGCCTCGGTTCCCGAGCTGACAAACCGGACTTTTTCGATGTAGGGCAGCAGTTCATGGACCTGTTCCGCCAGGTCTGTTTCCATGGGCGTGGGCATGCCGAAGCTGAACCCGTTCCCCATCTGTTCGCGGACATGGGCCAGCACTTCCGGATGGCCGTGACCGAGGATGGCGGGACCCCAGGTGCCGATGAAATCCAGGTAGCGGTTGCCGTCCACATCAAAGACATATTGTTCGGAAGCGGACGTGATGAAAACCGGTTCGCCGCCAACGGCGCGGAATGCCCGTACCGGGCTGTTTACACCACCGGGAATCCGTTTCCGGGCGCGTTCAAACTCTTTACGGCTGGTTGTATAATCCATGACACACTCCATCTGTCATTAAATTGTCTCGGCATTATCCTATATTTTGCCGGTGAATACCAGACCGGCCAGGCTGGGTCAACCAATGGAAACGGAACAGGAGCAGGGCCCCGGACGTGGTCAGCGCGATCAGCAGGCCAAACCAGACCCCGTTTGCACCCATACCCCCGCTGAACCCCATCAGGTAGCCGGCGGGCAGGCCGACGATCCAGTATGCAATCAGGGTGATGCCGGTGGGTATCCGGGTGTCGGCCATTCCCCGAAGAATGCCCAGTCCCACCCCCTGGATACCATCGGATACCTGGAACATGGCCGCGATCAGCAGGAGTCCTGCGGCCAGGCGATGGACGTCTGGATCATCAATATACAGCCAGGGCAGCAGGTGGCGCGTCAGAATGAAAATGACCGCAAATGATCCCATGATCGCGGCAGCAAGGATGACCGCACTGAATCCCGCTTTCCGGGCCTCGTCAATCCGGTTGGCCCCCACAGCCTCCCCCACCCGTACAGAACCGGCGGTGGAAACGCCGATGGTGAACATGTAGGTCAGGGCCGCCAGGTTCAGGGCAATCTGGTGGGCAGCCAGTTCGTTGGCGCCCATCCAGCCGATGATGACGGCTGCACCCGCGAACGCACTGACTTCAAAAGTATACTGAAACCCGCTGGCCAGTCCCAGTTGGACGATTCGTTTCATCAGGAACCAGTCCAGGGTTCGGAACCGCAGGGACGGATCAAATTGTTTGAATCGGGGGGCCAGGTTCACGTAGGCAATCAATGAGACAGCCATCATGGAGCGGGTCAGGAACGTTGCGACGCCGGCGCCGGCCAGTCCCATTTCCGGGGCACCCAGGTTTCCGAAAATGAACATCCAGTTGAAGAAGGCATTGGCCAGGTTGGCCAGCAGGTTGATGGTCATGGCCGGTTTCATCACGGAGAGTCCCTCGGTGTATTGGCGATAAGCCTGGAAAATCATCATGGGAAATACAGACCAGCCCAGGATGCTCAGGTAGGGTACCGCGTTGGCGACCACCAGCTCCGGTTGCCCCAGGTGGGGTACCAGCTTTGCGCCGCCGATCACCACACCGGCCAGGATCAGTGCCATTGCCAGCGTGGCCAGCAGCCCCTGTCGCAGTACCACGCCGCAGCGGGCCGGCTGGCCGGCGCCCTTCTCCATCGCCGTCAGTGGCGTGATGGCCTGCGTCACCCCGAGCCCCATGACCAGGATCAGGAAAAACAACCCGTTGGACAGGGAAGCGGCGGCCAATGGCTCTGCTCCGATGTGTCCCACCATGACGCTGTCCACGATGCCCATCATCATGTGTCCCACCTGTCCCACAACAATAGGGAATGCCAGGCGGCCGGTGGTGCGAATGTGACTGGATACGGTTGTCATGGTGTCTCCGGTTACCGGGATTGATCGGGTAAGACGATCCGCAGATCGTCCCATGGTATCAGTGCCAACGGGGCTGTCAAGACGCAAGGGCTGCTGCGTGTGTGCATCGCGGAAGTCCCGGATCGTTGATTTTTCAGTGTCCCAATTCGTTGATTTTTCTAAGGCATTGACAGAAAAAGACTTAGGGTCCTCCTTCTTGTGCCGGTTTTCGCGAAAATCGTTGATTATTCAGATTGTTCTGCTGTGTAATTGTCCGTATATTTGACATACGGCGCAATTCGACGGGTATCTTGAACAATTACCGGAATTTCCGGTCACCCGCAGCGGTACCGGTATCCCATGTTGGAGCAGATATGACGCTGGAAGAAAGACACGCACACATCATTCATCAGGCGATTCAGGAACGGCGCTTGCTGTCCGTGAAGCTGATTGATGAGCAGTATGCCCGTCTGTGCATTCCGTTTGATTGTCTGCCCAATGGTAACGGACCCCACGGGGTTTCCATTGTTCTGTATGAGCTGGAAGATACCGGGATACCGGGCAGCCGGCTCGAAATTGCGTCCGACCGCCTGCTGGCACTGCGCCTGCTGGATCTCCGTTTCCGGCCTGAAGAATTCATCGGATGGCCGAAATCCTGGCATGTCCCCCGGGACTGGCCGGGCATGGGGATCCTGGCGCATGGAAACCTGACAGGCGTTTGACGAACGAATATCACCTCCCTCACCCCAACGGCGGGGGCCGGGGCTACGCCCCGGTTCCCGTTTGTTGTATCCGTCGCCCATTTGGGGATTGCCGTTCACCGTCCCCCTGTTTCCTGCTATTATGAAAAACGCGGTTCACAGAACATTTTTCGGATGGAGTTCGTCTTGGAAGGTGCTATGAAAAAACTGGGTGAAATTCTGATTGAAAAAGAAAAAGTGGATCGGCGGGATGTGGACCGGGCGCTGATTCTCCAGAAGGAGAATGGCCAGAAGCTGGGAAAGATCCTGCTGTCTCTGGGATATATCACCGACAAGGATCTGGTCGGCGCCCTGGTGGAACAGACCGGAATATCCGCCATGCAGGGGGACCAGTGGCCCGAGGAGATTGAACCGGACACGTCGTTTCAGCTGGATTTTCTGCGCAGGCAGAAAATGATTCCGCTGGGAAATGAAGACGGCACCCTGGTGCTGGTCATGGACGATCCGTTCAATTTCGAAACCATTGATGCAGTGGAGACCCTCACCGGCAACCAGGTAAAACCAATCCTGGGTGTCGAGTCTGAGATTATGGATGCACTGGTGCGGGTCTATGAAGAAGAAAACAAGGATGCGGTGATCCAGGGGCTGGATGACGTATTCGGTGATATTGACGAAGACAACATTGAACAACTGAAGGACCTGGCATCCGAAGCACCGGTGATCCGGCTGGTGAACCAGATGATTTCCCGGGCAGTGGAGATGAAGGCCAGTGACGTTCACGTGGAACCCTTTGAAAAATCGTTGAAAATCCGGTATCGGATTGACGGTGTACTCCACGAGGTGGAAACCCCCTCCCGGAATATTGCCCCTGCGGTGATTTCCCGTATCAAGATCATGTCCAAGCTGGATATTGCGGAAAAGCGGGTGCCACAGGACGGTCGCATCAACCTGCGCATCCTGGGTAAGGAAATCGATTTGCGTGTGTCCACCGTTCCGACCCTGCACGGGGAGTCGGTTGTCATGCGTATCCTGGACAAGGGCAGTATCCAGTTGTTTGACCTGTCCAAGCTCGGTTTTCCGAAAGACACATTTAAGACCTACCAGAAGCTGATCACCCGGCCCCATGGGATCCTTCTGGTGACCGGTCCCACCGGCAGCGGGAAGACGACCACCCTGTACGCGGTGCTGAACAAGCTCAACAGCCCGGACAAGAAGATCATCACGGTGGAAGACCCGGTGGAGTACCAGTTGGAAGGGGTGAACCAGATTCACGTGAATACCCAGGTGGGGTTGACCTTTGCGTCCGGACTCCGGACCATTCTCCGGCAGGACCCGGACATTATCCTGGTGGGGGAAATCCGTGACCGGGAGACGGCGGAAATTGCCATCCAGGCTTCGCTGACCGGTCACCTGGTGCTGTCCACTCTCCACACCAACGATGCCTGCGGGGCCATTACCCGCCTGCTGGACATGGGGGTGGAAGACTACCTGATTGCCTCCACCGTGATCGGTGTGCTGGCCCAGCGGCTGGTCCGGGTAGCCTGTCCCGATTGCAAGACACCCATTGAATTGCCGGCCGAGACCTTGAAGGACTTCGGTGTGCAGTTGAAAAAGGGTGAACCGGTGCCTTCCGCGATCCGGGCAGACGGCTGCAAGGCCTGCGGCTTCACCGGATACGTGGGCCGGAAGGGAATCTATGAACTGCTCCGGGTGGACGATGAAGTCCGTGACCTGATCCTGGCCAAGCCGGACGCGCCCAAGCTCCGTGCCGCGGCCCGGAAACAGGGGATGCGGTTCCTGCGGGAAGACGGCTTCCTGAAGGTTATGGAAGGTACCACCACACCGGAAGAAGTGCTCCGGGTAACCCAGGAAGAATAAGATGGCACGGTTTTACTATAAGGCAACCACCCGTACCGGCGATATCCAGAGCGGGGAGATGGATGCGGCTTCCGCCGACGAGGTGAAGCGTCGGGTTCGTTCCACTGGTATGATTCCGTTTGAAGTGGTGGACGCCAGCCAGGCCGTTCGCAGCGGGCTGCGGGAACTGAATATCCGTTCCCTGTTCAAGGGACGAAAAAAGGTCAAGGCCGGCGATGTGCTGATGTTCACCGAAAAACTGGCTGTACTGTTGCGATCCGGCCTGCCGCTGGACCGCTCCCTGTCCCTGATGGTGGAACTCAGTGAGCAGGACAACGTGAAGTCGGTGGCGGAAACCCTGTTGAAAGACATCAACGGCGGGGCATCGCTGGCGGACAGCATGGCCAAACATCCCCATTTTTTCAACAATTTGTATGTGAGCATGATCAAGGCCGGGGAAGCGGCCGGCGTGGTAGACCGGGTCATGGAGCAACTGCTGGAATATCTCCGGGAGCGGGAAGAACTGAAGAGCTTCGTGATTTCCTCCATGGTCTATCCCATCCTGCTGATGCTGGTGGGGATCGGCACCATTGTCCTGATGGTCACCGTGGTGATTCCCAAGTTTGAAGAGATCTTTGAAACACTGGACCAGGAGTTGCCGGGTCCCACACAGGCGATGCTGGGGATCAGTAATTTCATTCTGGACTATAAATATTTGATTATATTGATAATTGTAGCCATGATTTTCGGTTATCGATACTGGGTCAATACCCCGGATGGCCGTGCCAAAAAGGACCGGATTCTGTTGAGACTACCCCTGGTCAAGAAGCTGATTGAGGAGCAGGAAACCGGGCGGATGGCGGCAACTGCAGGCATCCTGATCACCAGTGCCGTTCCGTTGATCCAGACCTTGAACATTATCAAGGATCTGATGAACAACACCGTGTACCGGGAAGCCATGGGGCCCGTGGTGGCCGGTGCCCGGAAGGGGGACGGTGTGTCCGGTCCCATGATGAAGACCGGGGTATTCCCGCCACTGGCGGTGCATCTGGTCAAGGTGGGGGAGGAGAGCGGTAAGCTGGGGGAAATGTTCCTCAAGGTGGGACAGATTTACCGGGAAGCCATCCGGAAATCGGTGAAAGCGTTTCTCTCCATTTTTGAGCCGGCATTGATTCTGGTCATGGGCCTGGTGGTGGGGTTGATCGTGGCGTCCATGATGCTGGCCATGTTCTCGTTGAACGAAGCCCCGTTCTAGGGGTTGAATCTGATTGTATTCACATTTTTCGGTATTACCGGGGAGGTTTGAATGGACAATAAGCGGCAAAAGGGTTTCACCCTGATTGAATTGATGGTGGTTGTCATCATTATCGGTATTCTGGCAGCGACGGTGGGACCACGGATTTTCCGACGGGTCGGGGAGTCCCGGGCAACTGCGGCCAAGAACCAGATGGGAATTTTTGAAAACGCCCTGGATATGTTTTACATTGACACCGGCCGGTTTCCTACCACGGAAGAAGGCATGGACGTGCTCAACAACAAGCCGGAAGAAATCAACAACTGGAAGGGACCGTATTTGAAGAAGGCTATTCCCAAGGATCCCTGGGGGAATGCGTATGTATACCGCTGTCCGGGGGAAGAAGGACGGGACTATGACATCATCTGCTACGGAGCAGACGGCCAGGAAGGCGGCGAAGGCGAAACAGCGGACATTGTCTCCTGGGAATAAAGACACCGGCTTCACGCTGATGGAGCTGCTGGTGGTGGTGCTGATCATTGCAGTAATGGGGGCCATTGCCTATCCGGCGGTTCGCCGGGGCATGGATTCCATGAAATATCAGCAGGACCGCCAGTCGGTGATCCTGTTTTTCAAGCGGGCGTTGGTGCATGCGCGGATCGACGGTAAGGCACAGACCATTGAAGTGGATGAAGAAACCGGGGCACTGGTATGCGGCAAGCGAAAATTGCTGCCGTTTGCCGGTGAGCCGGCAGTGAAAACCCTGCTGCTCAACGGGGAACCGGCTGAGAAAGTGGCCATCGCGCCCTACCGGCTGGTAACTGTGGGCGTTCGTTTTCCGGAAATGGACATCAATATTGACCTGTTCGATGGAAAGGTGACCGAAACCCATGAGCCGTGAGCGCGGATTCAGCCTGATTGAAGTGGTGGTGGCGGTGGCGATCCTGTCTGTGACGTCCGTTGTCATCCTCCGCTACATGTCCCAATCCCTGTATGCCATTGGACGGTCCGGGAACGGACTGGCCTACGGTGATGCTGTCAAGTTCTACTATCACCAGGCCATGCGGGAATATCCAGATTCCCTGGAGTCCGAGTTTGAATATGAGAATGACATGTTCCGGTTCCGGTACACCCTGGAAGATCCCGCTTTTCTCAAGAATGAAGGTTACCCGGTGGTGCCGGGCATTGCATTGAAACAGGTGACGGCCGTGGTGATCCAGAAGGCCGGTGACCAGGAAGTATTTCGACAGGTGACCTATCATGTCCTGCCCGAACAGGCCCTGCCGTAACGGGTTCACACTGATGGAGCTGCTGGTGGCATTGGCCATCACCGGCATCATCGCCGTAACCCTGTTCAGCATGTTGTCCACAACCGTGTCCAACTGGCGGAAGGCGGAGTTGCGGATGAATGAGGCGTTTCGGACCGGTAACCTGTATGTGCTGCTGTCCACCAAGCTGGAAGGATACCTGGACTATGATTCCAAGACCGAACCGGGCCTGTATTTTGAAGCGGGGCCGGCCTATGTCCGGTTTATCAGTTATGAAACTATGCTGTTCCCCTATTTCCCGGTGGTGACCGAATTGAGCCTGTCCGAAGGGGAACTGAAGTTGACCGAAACGCCGTTCTTCTGGGACCGGATCGGTATCCCGGATCCGGAATCCCGGGACCGGGTGATTGCCGAGGACGTGAAGGAACTGGAGATCAGTTACCTGGTGGTCAACAGTACCAAACGCAATGATCCCGGTGAATGGGTGACGGAATATGATGTAAAGGACAAGGTGCAGCGGGCCGAGAAAATCCGGGATATCCGGTTTACGGTCCGGTGGGCGGACGGTCGGGAGATGATTGTATCCCATCCGTTGCGGCAACAGGAGGACGACGGTGCGCGGACGCGGTTCTGAACGGGGATCTATTCTGCTGCTGGTGGTGTGGATTGTGGCGGTGCTGGCCGTGATTGCGGCCATGCTGTCTATCCGGACCAAGGTGTTCATTCGGAACAGTGCCTACATCAACGGACGCACTTCCGGCTCTCTGGTACTGGAAGGCGGCATTCAGCGGGCCCTGTTTGATATCCTGACATTGCCCGCCCGCCGGGATGTGCCACCGGAAGAACAGAACCCCATCCGGTTTGACTATACGATCAATGGCGAGACCGTCCGTGTTCAGAAGCTGTCGGATGCCGGCAAACTTTCCATTCATACCGTGCGTCAGGACGTGTGGAAGGAGATATTCATGACGTATGGAAAAACGGACGCGGAAGCCCTGGAAATCGTTTCGTCCATCATGGACTGGACGGACAAGGACGCGCTCCTGCATCCCGGTGGTGCCGAGGACGACTATTACCGGGACCAGCCGTTTCCATACTATCCGCACAACGACAAGATGGGTGACTTACGTGAATTGCTGTTGATCAAGGGAATTGATGATGAAATGGTATTCGGCAGTGAACGGTACCCGGCATTGACGGAATTCTTCACGGTCCGGAAGGGCGGCACCAGGCTGGATCTCAACAGTGCATCCCGACTGGTGATCCAGGCGATGACCGGGGCAACGGATGATGAAATGGACGCGCTCCTGGAAGCACGCCGGGAAAAACCGTTCCAGACTATCCACGATGTGAACCCGTTCCTGGGGCCGGAAGCATTCCAGCTGGCCACCCAGTATTTTACAACCGAAAAAACGGCCGATATAATAACGCTACGCGCCACACTGAATCGCGGTCGTCAGACCATTGCGCTGGAGGAAGTGTTTCAGTTGAATGGTCGCACCATTAAATGGCTGGAGAGACGTGAATGGACATATTGAACCTGGTGCCCAAAGCATTTCGCCTGATACAGGATGAAACGGACCAGCGGTTTGTTGTGAAGCGCGGTACGTTGACCTTTCACGGTGAAGATGAAGGTGACGCGAGGCCGGACACCTATGTCACGGTTGCCACGGGGGATGTGGTGCTGATGTCCCTGGTGCTCCCTGCACAGGTGGAGGACAACCTGTCGGATATGGTCCGGTCCTTTGTGATGGAACGGGAGCCGGTGGCGGAAGGCACCCAGGTGGATTTTGGTTATATCAAGGAAAAGGGCCGGTTGAAGATACTGGCCTCGATTATTCGTGAAGACCGGTACAACCAGATCCGGGAAGCCGTTGCAGAGAAAACATCGGAGCTGAGCGGGATTGTTCCCCGGCAGAATTTATACGTGATGCATGCCCTGTCATCCGGTATTAAGGAAGGTCTGTGCCTGTTCCGGGAGGACGATCTGATCGTGGGTGTCTACCTGAAAGACGCATTTCCGGTTGCCTTCCTGAAAACCCGGCAGGATCGAAACCCGGCGGTGGCGATTCAACGGTTCCTGTCGGCCCAACGGTCGGATGAGCGGGTTCCGGTCCGATTGTTCGGTGATCTTGACGAACTTGCAGAAGCGCTTCCGGTACAGACAACCACCGCCCCGGCGGCAGACCTTCCCGAAGCCCTGTCGCGGTTGACTTCCAGTCGGCAGATGCCCATGGTGAATCTGTTGCCGGTTCGGGAACGGAAGGTTCACCGGAAGCTCTGGCGGTATATTGCAGGCGCAGTGGTCATCCTGGTCCTGCTGGGTCATGGGGTCCTGGAGGTCCGTGATTACCTGGCCTTGAGAAGCGAAGTCAATTCGCTCGAGGAAACGTATGACGGTAAGCGCGAGGAAGCCATGGCATTACGCAAAAAGATGGATGAACGGGACGAATTACGGGATAAAGCGCAGTTCTACAACAGGGTGACAAAGCAGAAGACCCGCATCATGAATGTGCTGGATGAGTTGAGCCGGATTTCCCCGTCCGATTCCTACGCCACGTCCATTACCATAAGATCCAGCGGCCAGCTGGACTTCAATGGTAAATCAAAGGACATGTTCCAGCTGATCCGCAACCTGAACGAATCGAAGATGTTCAGCGAAGTGGAAAAGCAGGGATCCAGCAAACAGGGTTCTGATGGCTACACCGCCTTCCTGGTTCGGGGGAAGATCCATGATTAAGATTGAACTGAAACGGTCGGAAAAGCGGGCGATCCGCATGGGTCTGCTGGTGGTTGTGCTGGTAATTATCCTGAACCTGGTGGTGTTTCCGTTCTATGACAGCCGAACCGAACTCATGGGCCGGAAGGAAACGCTGGTGCAGGATCTGAAAACCCTGGTTCAGCGGCTGGGAGAAGCAAAGGACCTGGATCAGCAGATCCAACGGTTCAAACAACAGATTGAGAGAGGAAACCGGGAAGCCATCGCGGGGGCATCGGAAGAAATGGCCCAGGTGGCATTGGAAGAACTGGTAACCAACCTTGCCCGCGAACAGGGTTTGCAGGTGACCAACTCCTATAAAGAAAGATCCGTTGAAGCCGAGTACGGCTATCGAAGGGTGTCCGCCCGGATAACGGTCCGGGGTGAATACGGTGACATCGTTCATTTGTTGGAAGCAATTCAGAACAGGCCGGAGCTGATCGCGGCAACCGACCTGTCGTTGAAACATTATCGCGGCTACAATGCGACGATTACGGTCATGGGACTGGCCAGGTAAGGAGGCTGAAATGAAACGTTCCCTGATGATGTTGCTCATGGTTTTGCTGACTGTGGAACTGGTGGCCCAGTCTGCTGACCAGATTATTCAGTCCAACCTGTTTGATCCCGCACGCGGTGCAACAGAAAACAGCACTGAAGCGGATGGCCCGGTGGAAGAACAGTTACCCAAGGACATTCCCATCCTGGACGGCATCGTTTTCATTGGCGATTATCAGCGTGCCATTTTCCGGTTCAAGGATGACGGGACCCGGAAGCTGGAAAGTTCCACGGTGCAGATTGGCGATTCGTTTGGCGGTGCCCGTCTGCTGGAATTGAACCCGCGGGAGGCCCTGATTTCCTTCGAGGGGAAACGGTACAGCATGACCGTGGATTCAAAGAATGACCTGGATACCGGTGCCAGGACAGCGAGGGCATCGGAAAAGCCCGCGCGGCCTGAGCCGGAGCGGCCAGCTCCGACATCACGGGTGACGTCCGTAACGTCAAAACCGCCTGTCGCCCGCAAGCCCCAGAATCCGGATGTGGACAAGAAGAATATGAGAAGCACGCCGTTTGGCTGGACCAAGGGGAAGCCCGCGGCCAGGCCCAGTTCGGATAAGAAGAAACGAAAAGATCGAACACCTTTCTAAGGGAAGGATTGGAGATACTATGAACAAGCTTTTGTCCTTCGCCATCATATTTTGCCTGGTGCTTGCCGGATGTGTTCAGCAGCCGGAGGTGGCACCCTTGTCCGAACTGGAGCGGGCGACTGAGAAAATCACGCCCCAGCAGATCGAAGAGCTGGACGCGGGCGAACCGGAGCCTTCCCATTATTCGGTATTGGAGAGAGGGAATGCATATGTCCAGGGCCAGCGTCCTGCCGTAAACGCCACGATTCCGCCTGCGGTCAAGAAGAAAGCCGCCAAAGAGCAGTTTCCGCTGCTGAACCTGGAAGATGCCAGCCTGTGGGAAGTGATCAAGATTATTGCGGATTTCCGGGGCTGGAACTATGTGATTGATCCCGATGTGCCGGACAAGGGGATCAATATCCGGATCAACGAATCCATTTCCGGCCTGGACGTGGAGAATGCCTTGCATCTGCTGCTGTCTATCCACGGGGTGGCCATGGTGGAACATGACGGCCTGGTCTATTTTGTGGAAGCAAAAGGGTCAGATTACAAGCTGGGGGCGCCGGTAGGTGTCGGAACCGATCTGAAGGACGGTGACCTGGGACAGGGTTGGGTGACCCAGATCGTCCCGTTGCATTTTGTTGCGCCGGGTGAAATGTCCCAGATTCTCAAGGAGTTCATTTCCCCCAACGGCCAGATGGTGGAGGATTCGGCCGGCTCCATGATTGTAATCATCGATCGGCTGCCCTATGTCCAGAAAGCGCTGGATGTGGTGCGGTTGTTTGATATCAACGTGTTCAAAAACAAGCAGATGGCCCTGATCCGGCTGGAGAATGCCAGTGCCAAGAATGTGCTGGAGAATATTGAGAAGATATTTGACGGATATGGTGGTCTGAAAGAAGGCAAGTATTTCCTGAGCACAATCGAGGACATGAACGCGCTGATCTGCATTACTTCCATCAAAGAGATTATTGATGAGGTCAAGTTCTGGGCAGAGAAGTTTGAAAAAGAATCCGAAGTCGGCGAGGCGCGGATTTTTATCTATCACGTGGAGAATGCCAAAGCATCCGACCTGGCCACCATCATCAAGGAAATTTATGCGGAAGACCATGCGGAAGCCAAGGGCGAAGACGGCAAGGTGGTCATGCGGCCGGTATTGAAGAGCGACTTCAAAATCGTGCTGGATGAGCCCAACAATGCATTGATCTTCAAAACCACCAAGCGGGATTATTCCATCATTGAAAAGACACTGAAACAGCTGGATCAGCCCAAGAAGCAGGTGTTGATCGAGGTGATGATTCTGGATCTGTCCCTGTCCGACGGGTTCAGCTATGGGTTTAACTGGTTTATCCGTCACGATGACAGTCTGACCTGGTCCCCCCAGCTGGACTTTACGCCGGGTGCCCAGGAAGGCGGCTTTACGGGTGCATACAACTTTATTTTCAGTCGATTCCAGTTGGAGTCCCTGCTGAATGCCAATGAAGTGAAGAGCCGGACCAACGTGCTCTCCACGCCGCATATCCTGGTGCTGGACAATGAAGAAGCCACCATTGATGTGGGGGAACAGATTTCCATTCAGACCGGATCCGTTTCCACGCCGGCAGCTACCCAGACCACCACATCCGGCTTCTACAATTCATCCTCCTTCCAGTATCTCCAGACCGGTGTCAAGTTGCAGGTGAAGCCTTCCGTGTCATCCAACGGCCTCGTGCGGCTGGAAGTGAACCAGACCTATTCCACGCCGGGGACATCTTCCGGGGGCATGAACCCGCCCATCAAGAACCGTTCCGCCCAGACCATCATCAGCGTGCCGGACGGCAAGTCGGTGTTGATCGGCGGCATGATCCAGGAAACCAAGACCAACTCGGATGACGGGGTGCCCATCCTCAGCCGGATTCCGCTGATCAAGTATTTCTTCACCAACAAGAGTGTGAATACTTCCAAGAGTGAGTTGATCCTGATCATCACACCGCGGGTTCTTTACAACCATGAGGATGCGGTGACCATCACGGAAGAATTCCGCAAGGACATTGACCAGTTCCGGATTGACCTGTACGGTGCCGGGGACGACCAATGAAACGGTTTCTGGCCCTGCTGCTGATCGTTGCAGTCCTGCCGGTGGCGGCCGATGAAGCAACCGACTACCAGGTGATCCGGGGGATGGTGCGGGACGGTGCCTTCGGAATTGCGGTCAGCCGCATGGACGCTTTTCTGGAAACCTACCCGGAAGGAGCGCATGCAAAACAGGTGGCCGCCATGCGTGTGGCAGCAGCACTGTCCGCCCGGTATTATACGCGGGTACACGAAACAGCCGCCTGGTACATTGCGCAATACTGCGACACACCTGCGGGATGTGCCGACATCTTTCTTCATGACGCCACCGCCTATTACCTGGAAAACCGGTATCGGGAGGCGGCCGAAACCCTTGCGCTGATTGCCCCTCATCTGAATGAACAGTCCGAGGACACCCTGAAAGGGTATCACCAGCTGGCCGGTGATGTGGCATTTGCCCGGAATCAGTATGATGAGGCGGTGGACCGATTCAACAGTTTTTTAAAGATCGGTTTTGACAATGAAACCCGACTGAAACAGGGTATGGCCTACTATCATCTGAAGAAATATGCCCGTGCGGAACGGGTGCTGGGCCGGTTGGCGGAGGAGGGGTATGAAGACCCGAGACTGCACCGGTATCGGGGACTCATTGCATTCGGCAAGGAAAAATTCGAAGAAGCATCCGGCCATTTCGCAAGGGCGGATGAGCCCCAGGACCGGATTTTCCGGGTTCACACCCTGCTCCAGTTGCAACAGGATGAAGCGGCATACTCGTTATTCCGGGAGACCGTTCCGTTGCAGGAAGTTTCCGCTGATGAGGTCACATTGCGGCGGGTGGAAACCTCGCTGCAGGAAGGGGCATTATTGGATGCCCTTGCAGATATGGAACGGGGTCCGTTGCCGGTAACCGTGCAGGCAGGGGAAGTCCGTTTTTCCATGTATGACCGGTTGCGGCGGTATGACCTGGCTGCTGAAGAACTTCACCGGATTGCCCTGGTATCCGAGGATCCGGGTCGAGATTTTTATCGGCTGGGTGAATATGTGCTGACCCGGTTGAATGACATGGAGCGAGCCCACAGGTATTACGGGGCAGTACTGGAAAAAGACCCCGACGGATCCTATGCTTCTCTGGCGTTGATGAACCAGATCAAGTGTTCCCTGTATCGGGGTGATCGTGCCACAGCCCTCAAGGAGACAACCGACTTTCTCAACCAGTATGGCGTGACCTCTCCCATCACGGACCAGGCCTACATGATCCTGGGAAAGTTGATGCTGGAACGGGGCGTGTACGAAGAAGCAATCAAGAGTTTTGAAAATATCGTTGCCAACTATCCGGACTCCAACCTGAAAGCGGAAGCCGGACGGTTCCTGGTGGACAGTTATTTCCGCCAGGGCATGTATGAAGACGCCTTGAAAGCGTCGGCGCTGGAAGTCGGTGATAACCTGAAGCCCGACATGTTGCTGCTGGGCGGCACGGCGGCATACCTGGCCGGTGAGCCTGTCGTGGCAGCGGAGCTGTATGGACAACTGGCCGCATTGGCACCGGAGAAACTGCCGCGTGACCTGTTTGTATTTTCCCTGGTACTCAGTGAGGACCTGGAAGGGGCATTGGCGGCGGCAGGGGACGATGCACTACTGGTGTTTGCGGCCCAGCGCCGTGGCCAGGATGTGGATGGTGCCGTGCAGACAGCGACCACCATGGACCCCATGCTGGCAGATGTGTTGTTGCGGGCCGCAGATATGGTGGACCAGGATATTGAACTCCGTGTCCGCCTCCTGACCCAGGCCGTGGAACTGGCGGAGCCCGGATCTGTGACCGGCCGGCTGGCCATGCTGGCTCTGGAACCGTTGCTGGTTGAAGCCAATCAATACCGCGCTATCCTGGAGTTGGAACCGCAGTTTATTCAGCAGGATCCGGCCGGGTTCCATGGGGCCCAGGGTATTCTCAAGAAGGCACGGGCCTACCGGGAAAAGGGAAAACTGGCCAAGGCAGTGTCCATGTACCAGATGGCCGTGAACTCGTTCCCCGATGCGGTGGGGAATGACGAAGCCTATTTCTTCCTCCACGAATATGCCCGTCCGCGAAAAGAGTCCCACCTGGAGAAGATCGTTACGGATTATCCGGATGGTGAATATGCGGCCCTGGCGGCCTACAAGCTGGGCCTGATTCGTTTCAACCAGAAAGCTTTCGGTGCGGCTGTTCCGCTGTTCCGGACGGCACTGGATTCGGATGACCCGGCCGTGGTCGAACTCCGGTTTGCGTTGGAATACTACCTGGGCGTCTCATTGGAGCGGACCGGTGATGTGGATGGAGCCCTGGCCGCATACCGGCGTTACCTGGAACTGATTCCCGGAGATGTCGGGCAGGTACAGGAGCGTATCCGGATCGGTCTGTTGTTCCAGAAAAATGAAGATTATGCGGCTGCCCGCGCGGAGTTTGAACGGTTGCTGGCGCTGGAAGCCTCCAAAGACCATGAGGCGGAACTGACTTACTACATTGCGGAATGCATGGAAGGCCAGGGCGAACTGGAGACCGCGCTGCAGCAGTTTCTCCAGGTCACCTATCTCCATGCATCGGAATTGATGTGGTCTACTACTGCCCGTTTCCGGGCAGCGCGTATCTGCGAGCAACTGGAATATTACGATGATGCAGTGAAACTGTACCAGAAGATCGCGGATGCCCATAAAGGCCAGATTCAAGGGGAGTTTGCCCGGAAAAAACTGGAAGAACTCAGTGGTCTCGAAACACCCTGATTCGGGCGATGCGGCTTTGATGGAAATTGTTCAATACGTTTGACAATATACCTCTTTTCCCGTATTCTTTTGAACAGAGTAGACTAAACGATGAAAACCCTTGAATCTGTCGGACGCTATAAAATTGAATCGGTGCTTGGCGAAGGAGCGATGGGTGTCGTCTATCGGGCCCGCGATCCGATTATCAAGCGTACGGTTGCCATCAAGCTGATTAAAATCGATGATTCCATTGCCGAGACGGAAAAGAAGGAATTCTATGAACGTTTTTACCGGGAAGCACAGATTTCCGGTACGCTGAATCATCCCAATATTGTCGGTATTTATGACATCGGTGAAGAACAGGGGATGCCGTACATCGCGATGGAATATGTCCAGGGCCGGTCCCTGTCCGAACTGCTTGCAGAGCATGGGCCGTTTGATATTGAAAACGTGATCAAAATGGTTTCCCAGCTGGCTTCGGCGCTGGACTATGCCCATCGGAAAGAAATTGTTCACCGTGATATCAAGCCGGGGAATATCATGATCGATGATGATTTCCGGTGCAAAATCATGGACTTCGGTATCGCCAAACTGCAGAATTCCTCGTTGACACAAACCGGAACCTTCCTGGGTACACCCAGCTATTCGTCCCCGGAACAGATCATGGAAGGAAAAATCGATCACCGTTCAGACCTGTTCTCCATGGGGATCGTTACCTTCGAGATGATTACCGGCACATTGCCGTTCAAGGGCCAGACCCTGTCTTCCATCCTGTACAAAATTGCCCACGAAGCGCCGGAGAAGGTGGAGAACCCGGAGCGGTTCGGCATTGACGCACCTTCATGGAACCGCCTGTTTTCCCGGGTATTTGCCAAGAGTCCGGACGAACGGTACCAGAGTGCCAAGGACATGTCGGCCGAGCTGACCCGTGCAGTTACGCTGACCAGTTCCCAGAAAGGCCGGATCCGGCAGCTGCTGGTGGACAATTCCACCGACACCGAGACGGCCATTGATAAGCAGCTGTTCCGGAATGAATATGAACTGGCCCGGGCCCAGGACAACAAGTCCGACCGGCGGACGTCCCGGACTCTGATCTGGATATTTATTTTCGTATTGCTCATCGGCGGCGCATTCGGGGCCTATCATTTCACCAACGGTGAGGTGCTGAAAGCCTTCAACGGGGATACCCTGCGGAAGCTGATGACGTTCAAGGTCACCCGTCAATTGACCGTGGATTCGGTGCCACGGGGTGCGGAAGTGATGCTGGACGGCGTGGCCCAGGGGCTGACCCCACTGGAGCTGACGCTGACAGGTGAAGAGGGAGAGCAGCACCGGATTGAATTGGCGCTGGATGGATTTGAATCGGTGTCCGATGCAGTCTTCCTGACGCCGGACCTGACCCTGGAACCGTACAAACTGGTTTCCACCATGGTGGACATGGAAGTGGTGACCGAGCCGGCCGTCGTGAACATCCAGGTGGATGATGAACCACTGGTTTCCAGTGCCGAAGGTCCGTTGACCATTGATGGTGCCCGCTCCCACAAGATCGTGTTTTCGGCCGAGGGATACCGGAGCCGCACCGTTCAGCTGGCGGCGGGGGAAGTCATTACGGACAAAATCTCGCTGCAGCCGATTCCCAAGCCGGGGACCATGCGGTTGGTATCGGATTTCCCGGTAACGGTTACGGTATACAAGGATGGTAAGCCCATTGAACGGAAAACCATGACCGACGGTCAGCGGTTGCAACTGGATCCGGCGGTTTACCAGGTCCGCCTGTCTGCGCCGAGATATTTCTTTGATTCCAGTCAGCGACTGGAAATCGTGGCGGAACAGTCTACCCGTCTGGCAATGCCCCCCCTGGGCCTGATCAAGAATCTGTCCATCGATAACAACTGGGCAAATGTCTATATTGACGGAAGAGAAGTTGGGGCAACGCCAATTCTCAACATGAAGATCGTGACGGGACTGCACAAGTTCCGGCTCGTTGGTCCCAATGGTAATTCCCGGGAATTTGAACGGGAAATTAGCGTGGGGACACCGCTGGTTTTGAAGGAGCCGAAATTATGAGAACCCTGATTCTACTGACTTTATTGGGTGTACTGACAGGCGGGAATGATCAGCGGCTGTTTGAAAGCGGAATGGCTTTCAAGGTGAACCAGAATTATGAGCAGGCGATCCGCGAGTTCCAGTTGCTGGTGGACCAGTATCCGCAGTCGGATTTCGCGGACAACGCGCTGTTGGAGATCGCCCGGTTCAGACTGGAATCCGGTGAAATGGAAGCGGCCAACCTGCTGTTGAGCCAGATTGTTTCCGGTTACAGTCGTTCAGACAGTGCGGACAATGCCCATCTCTACCTGGGCCGGATGCAGTTGAATTCCGGTGATCTGGACACAGCGTATAACACGTTCTTCCACATCAAGGGCGCGTTTCCCAATTCAGACGTGCTGGACCAGGCATATTCCGGGCTGGGCAGGATCTCCATGCTCCGGGGTCAGTATCGGAAGGCGCTCTACTTTATTTCCAGAATCTACACCCGGTTTTCCGAGAGCGTGATTTTTCGGGATTCCCTGTTTGACGCGGCCTACTGCTATTACCAGCTGGGCATGACGGACCAGGCCCTGCGGATGGTGGGCCAGGCGACCGAACTGGAAAAAGACCTGAAAAGTGACAACCTGACCCGGAACCTGCTGCGGTTTATGTTGAACCGGAAGTACCGGATGGCAAAATCCTATTTCCAGATGAATTCACCGAAGCTGCTGGAGACCGGTCCGGATGGCACGTTGTTTGTTTCCTCGGAAAAGGATCCCCATATCCAGGAGATTTCTGAGGGACGGAACAGCCGGGAAAACACCCCGGGTGAGGTCCGGGCCCTGTTCTATTCGGAAAAACTGGGAATCTGCTACAGCACCGGGGACCAGATTCGTTGCACGGAAATGCGATCCCCGTTACGGTTTACGGTGGAGGCCGATGGTTTGCGGGAGATCACGTCGTTTTTCATTGATCATTTTGGTCGGTTCTGGGTCTTTGACAAGGATACCGACCTGGTATACCGGTTTGGAAAAGACTACCGGCTGGACCGGAAATTCGCGTTCGGTAAAGTTGCCTATATCAAGCTCCGTGCAGACGGAACAATCTATGTTGTGAAGGATTCCCGGGACGTGATTGAGATTCGCGATATGGACGGACGGGTGTTGAAACAGTATACCCAGTTCACAGACGTGGTGGACCTGGCATTTGACTCCCTGGGCAACGCATATATGTTGGAAGACCGGGGCCGGAACCTGGTCGTGATGACACATGATCACAACCTGTTCCAGAAAATCCCGCTGGAGGCCTTGACCCGAAGCAGTGTTCGCTACAGCCATCTGGCGGTGGACCGTGGCGGTAGTGTGTACTTGACCTCCAAACGGGAAGACCGGATTGTGAGGGTATTCTGATGAAAAGAAGGCTGGCACTGCTGTTGATTGTATGTCTGCCCGTCCTGGGTTTTGACGTTGCTGAGGTTTTTGAAAGCAATGTCCAGGTATTTCGGGAATCCAACAATCCCGTTAACGCCATTCACGGGTTTGAAACCATTGTTAACGCGTATGATCTGGGTGAAATTGAGGGACCGGATGCGTTCGACTATTATCTCAAGAGCCTGGAATATCTCTGCGTACTTTACTACAACCAGGGAGAGTTGCAGACGGCCCAGACGCTGTTTGAAAAGATCGTCCGTGCGGCCCCTGCCCATGCATTGAACCGGCCTTTCATTTCGCCACGAATCATCCAGGAATTCAATGATTTCCGCGAAGGTATTGTCGGCTTCATCCGTGTCCACAGTAACGTGAACCAGCCGGAACTGACCACCGGTACCCTGACGTTGATGGCGGACAGTTCCGGCAGCTATCCGGTTCCTTCCGGTGAGCGCACCGTCCGGATCGGAAAGGTGAATTATGCGCCGGTCCAGGAATCTGTGGTGCTGCAGCCCGGTGAAACAATCGATATCCATGTTGAACTGGAACGGACCCATGCCGCTATCGAGTTGGTGACCGAGCCAACCGATGTGGATGTCTACCTGGACGGAATCAAGGTCGGTACAACCAGTGGTTCAGCTTCCGCAGCTTATATCCAGGATGCAGGCCAGACAATCGCCGAGCTGGGTTTGACCCCTTCCCTGTTGTCCAACGTGTTGCGGGTGAATGGTGTCAATGCAGGGAACCATTTACTGGAATTGCGCAAACCCTGTTATCGTCCGTTGCAGCTGGATCTGCTGGAATTGGAACTCCGTGACTATACCTACAAGGCCATGCGACTGAAACGAAGTGTAGGATTTCTTGTGGTGGAACCAGGCGCTCCGGATGAAACCGGGGATTTGTTTGTGGATGGACGTCGGGTGGGGACCTTGCCGATCAAGGACCTGGAAGTCTGCGCGGGCCGTCACCAGTTGAAAGTGTCCTTCGAAAAAGGCACATTTATCAAGACAGTAACGGTGGAAGAAGGGGAACGACGGGTTGTGCGAGCGGTTCCGAAGCCCACCTTGCTGTATGCCGGTATCCAGCCGATTGACAGCAACAAGGCCATTGTTGAGGATGTCCAGCGACGACTGCTGGAAGCATTCCGGACCATTCCGTTTTACAACGTGGAACATGCCGCTTCCTACACCAATGCCATTGATCGCATGCGGGGCGGGGACACGACGGTGATGGAAACGATTCGGGAAGAATACGGTCAGTCATTGGTCATATTCGGCGTGGAAAAGCGGATCAAGCTGAAGCGATATGTGGACATTTTCCTGCTCAACACTGAACTGTTCCACCTGGAGGAGTTTCCCATTGACCCGGTGGATGCCGCATCCATGGAAAGGCTGGTCCAGGCAGTGAAGAATATGCCGGAACTGCTGGAACCCTTTTGCGGTTTGAATGTGGTGACCGATCCGGACCTGGGCAGGCCGGTGGTGATTGCGTCCACAGCTTCCGGTATTTCGGATGGGGACGTGGTCCTCAAGGTCAATGGTGTCGAGGTGAACAACACCCGGGAATTTCACCAATCTCTGCAACCGGGCGAAGTGGTTTTTTCCGTGTTGCGGGAAGGAACGTCCATGGATGTTACGCTGCCCGTAGAAAACGCACCGATTGTCATGCGTCAGAACCTGAATTCGATCTCATACAACGCAGCCTACCTGTATTTCCGTTCCCGTGCCGCATTTGCCCGTTCACAGGTGGAGAAAGCATCCGCACAATTGAACCTGGCCATGTGCCTGTTGCGTTTCCGGGATGTGGAACGGGCCTTTGATACGTTGACATTGGTGACCCTTCCGGATACACCGGGCATTGGCGCCGGTACGGTCCACTACCTGCGGGGTGTCTGTTACCAGGAAATCGAATCCTGGATGAATCTGCAGACATTATTCAAAAACTATACGTATTCGGATCAGGCGACCGTTATTAACTCCCGCGGTATGCGGGTGAAGGACCTGATCGATTTCACGTTTGAATACCTGAGAAAGCAATGAAAAATGTGGTTGTTCTCCTGAACGAGACGGGGCCGGAAACCCTGTCCGATAATCGTCTGTTTGCTGAACTGACCCCTGAAGTGGCCGGCCGGCTCCTGGACTTCATGCTGGATCACAACGTGTCTGAACTGTTCCCGGTGGACAACCGTTATGAACTGGCATTGTTCAGTTACTCGAAATCCCAGGTGGATCGGCTGAAGATGCGTCTCGGAGACGCGTTTCGTTATGAATGGGCCTCGGTGGATTCTGCGGGTGGATTGTTGGATATTCTGGCAGACCGGTTCACCGGGTATGACAATCTGCTGATACTCAAATCCTCTTCTTACGGCTGGGAAGAACACGCATTGGCGGAGATCTTTTCCCGACTGACGGAATGTGACGGGATCAGTGCTGCTTCGGGGCGGGAAGATATTTATCTGTTGGCCATGCGCCTGGTGGACTTGCCGGGTATGGCTCACATGAAAGCGCTTACACAATCGTCACTGGATGAATATTCGGATGCCGCCGGTTTCCATTTCTATTCCATGCCCGGGAAACCGGTTGCGGAAGACATTGATGACCTGGGCCGGTTACGGGAAACGCTCCGGGCGGAATCCGGTATGGCCCGCCAGATTGATGCCGCTGTTGTACAGGCAACGGTCTATGCTGAATCCGACAACGACCAGTAGTTTGTGCTTCCGTTGACATTCCATCGAATTCCGTCATAATGTGTGAGACATGAAAAAGACGATCCGCAAATGGATGCTGTCCATAAAAAACGAGCTTCAAAATCCAGCCAGAACCCCGCA
>CAZDKZ010000020.1:32637-33994 GCA_964506215.1 uncultured Holophagae bacterium | reverse complement strand
GGATATCTCCACGAATTTGAAGATGACAAACAGGCCATGGCGGTGATCAGCGCCGGCGCTTCCGGATACCAGGTGGAAGGGGTGCAAAGCCGTTTCCTGACCGTGTTTTACGGAAACGCCGTCAACACGCGACCCGCCCAGGTGTACACCGACTATCTCAATACCATGCTGTTGCATGTGGATCGGAAAACCGGGTGGCTGGAAACACTGGTGAACCGACCGGCACGGACCATGCCCGAATGGGTCCGGACCAAGCAACGGGTCCCCAGCGGGATCGGGGCAACAGACGTGATGACGATAGCAAACCGCTACCACATGATGCCGGGTGTGGCCCCCACCCCCACCATCTCCCCGGCGTTCCGGGACAAGAACGTGAAGATCCAGTTGGACAGCAAGACGGAAGACTTCAAATCCTTCCCGGTGATCCCCGCCCCGCTGAACAAGATGATCAGTGTCCACGACGGGATGATCAGCATTGATGTGTCCACGGCCACCGAGATACGGACGCTCACCGTCCGCGCGCGGGCCCGCTTCAAGTTGCTGTCGCCCACAAAGGTGGCGGTGAGAAAAGGACTGATCGGTGCTGATTTCCCGGTGGAACTGGTGACCCCCGGCGGCACCGTGAAGCCCACAGGCACCGTGGTGCAGGTGAATGTGGACGATGTGGGCAACGCGACAATTGACACACTGGACGGCACAGTAGAAGTGACGTCCAATGACGGAACGGTGCGCACCCTGAATGTCGGGGAGTCCATCCAGATGGCGGCAGACGGAACCCTGTCCGCCATTTCAACCTGTGACCCGGCGGCACTGTTGGCTGACCTGCTGCCAAACGTGGAATTGCCGCCCATTCCCGAAAAGAGGACGGGGATTTCGATGGACTGGACAGGGCTGAAAGACCGGATCAAGGGACTGCCCTGGTGGGCGATGCTGCTGGCCGGGATCCTGGTGTTTGTCCTGTTTGGCACACTCCTGTTCCTGTTCCGGCGGCTGTTGGCGGCTTTGATTGCCGGACCGTTAATGGCAATCGCGCTGGTGGCGGTGGGACGGCTGCTGCTGACCAACCCGGCCGTGGAACACATGGCATTCAGTGAATTGCTCATGTCACCCTGGACCGCCTGGCAGACCGGAAATGAATGGTTGCCGGGCGCGGCATGGATGATCGGCGGACTGGTGGCCGGCATGATCGTGGGCGGGGCTATCCGATCGTTGTTTACCGGTCTCCTGGTGCCGATGATGCCCTGGGCCGTCTACCATCATGACCTGGCCATGCCGGTCAGCTGGAACCTGGATGGCATCCTGGACAGCCTGCTGCGACTGGCAACGGTATCCCCGGGGAACCTGCTGGCACTGGTCG
>CAZDKZ010000020.1:0-32537 GCA_964506215.1 uncultured Holophagae bacterium | reverse complement strand
GGGGATGGAGACGACTGAGCATTCAATATGGCAATAGACAATCAGAAAAGCGGCGGAGTGTTCCGCCGCTTTTCCTTTATGAGTTTTCGGTAAGCGTTATTTCTTTTCTTTGGTGCAGCAGGGCTTTTTGCAATCTGCCGGGCACTTGGCATCGCAGCATGCCTTCTTGGCATCACATTCTGCTTTCTTTGCGTCACATTCTGCTTTCTTTGCGTCACATTCAGCCTTCCTGGCGTCACATTCAGCTTTCTTGGCGTCGCATTCAGCCTTCTTGGCATTGCAGCAGGCCTTCTTGGCATCACAGCAGGCCTTCTTGGCTTCTTCAGCCTTCTTGGCCGCTTCTTTCTTCTGATTCAACGGACAGGGAGCCTTGCAGTCCGGGGGACAATCTTTCGCGGCTTCTGTCTTGGTGGGTTCTTTTTTCGTTTCCGGAGCTTTTTGGTCATCCGCCAGTACGGCCGTTCCCAGGGCAAACATGATTACCAGTGCAAACATGAACAAACGTTTCATTATATGTTCCTCCATATAAAGTCGTATAGAAGGGCCTAGGCCCGTTCCATGCACTCTATCAATACGATTTTCGGCTGTCAATAGTTTTAGATGCTGTCCACGAATAGAAATGGTATTAACCGGTTCGACTTTTTGCAGTTTGAACTGTATCCGGTTTGGGAGAAGGCCTGTTGGGACAACGGAACGGCAAGCTTCCTTGCCATCATGGAGAAAACACGGGATAATTAGCCCAAGATTTGCGCAACGTCCATGGAGGGTCCATGTTCAAGAAAGTGCTGGTTGCCAATCGGGGCGAAATTGCGGTTCGCGTGATGCGGACCCTGAAGGAAATGGGAATCCGGACCGTGGCTGTTTTTTCGGAACCGGACCGCAACGCATTGCACACACTGATGGCGGATGAGGCCTATCCACTGGGTGGCGCGGCATCCACTGATAGTTATCTGAGAGGCGATCTGATTGTTGATATTGCCACACGGTGCGGGGCCGAAGCCATTCACCCCGGCTATGGGTTTTTGTCCGAGAATGCCGATTTCGCGGACAAGTGCCGGACTGCAGACCTGGTGTTCATCGGCCCGTCCGGTGATGCCATCCGGCAGATGGGGGACAAGCTTACCTCCCGCCAGATCATGAAGGATGCCGGGGTCCCCGTGGTTCCGGGACTGGACCGGGAAGGGGTTACCGAGGCCGATGCACTGGCATTTGCCGACCAGGTGGGCTATCCCGTGATGATCAAGGCCTCTGCCGGCGGCGGCGGCAAGGGATTGCGGAAGGTCACCAACCCGGAAGAGCTGGCCGGGGCGTTCCAGGCCGCACAATCGGAAGCCCGATCCTCCTTCGGGGATGACCGGGTGTACATGGAAAAATTCCTCGAAGAACCCCGCCACATTGAGATCCAGATCCTGGCGGATGATCATGGCAACGTCATTCACCTGGGCGAGCGGGAATGTTCGGTCCAGCGGCGTCACCAGAAGATTATTGAAGAAGCACCATCCACATTTATCACGCCCGAAATGCGGGAAGAGATGGGACAGACCGCCATCCGGGCTGCACGGGCGGTTGGATACCGGAACGCCGGCACGGTGGAGTTCCTGGTGGACCGGGATCGGAATTTTTATTTTCTGGAAATGAACACCCGGCTCCAGGTAGAGCATCCGGTCACCGAGTGGGTTACCGGGGTTGACCTGGTGGCATGCCAGGTTCGGATCGCCACCGGCGATGCCATGATCTGGAAACAGGCAGATATCCATCTCCGGGGCCACAGCATCGAATGCCGGATCTACGCCGAAGATGCGGAAAATAACTTCATGCCGTCACCGGGCTTGATCCAGCGACTCAGCACACCGGCCGGTCCCGGCGTCCGGGATGATTCAGGTGTATATCAGGGTGGAGAAGTGCCGGTCCATTATGATCCCCTGATTTCCAAACTCACCGTGTATGCACGGAATCGCGAAACAGCCATCAAGCGCATGTGCCGGGCGCTCAGTGAATACATCGTGGCCGGGATCAAGACCAATATCGGGTTTCACAAACGGGTATTGAACCATCCGACGTTCCTGACAGCTGAACATGACACCACCTTTGTGGACACTCACCTGGAACAGTTGATGCATGCACCTTCCGGTGACGAAGAACTGGCGGTGATGGCCGCGGCCGTGTTCTATTTCATGGAGCATCTGCCGCCCACAGGTCCGGGCCAACCAGCCACCTGTTCCGGATGGAAGCATTTTCAACGCCAACACTGGATGTAGACGGAGGAACCATGCTGGTACATGTGGAATTGAACGGAAACGAGTATGAAGTAGATGTACAACCCACCGCCGACGGGCAACTCCATGTACAACTGGGTGACAGGACATTGACCATCCAGGCCAACCGGCTTCCCGGAGACGGGATCAGTATGCTGGTGGACGGGGAGTCCCTGACCGCATACAAGACCGGGGACACGTTGTACATGAGCGGATTCCAGTATGACGTCAAGGCCGATGACCCGTTGAAAAAAGAACTGGTCCGGTCCTCGGGCTTTGAACGCAACGAAGCGGTTGTCACCGCAGCCATGCCGGGCAATGTGAAGCGGATCCTCAAGGCAGAAGGGGACACCGTATCCGCCGGGGAAGGGATCCTGGTACTGGAAGCCATGAAGATGGAAAACGAGATCGGGGCCCCCATGGAAGGGACCATCCGGCAGATCTTTGTCCAGGAAGGGCAGACGGTGGAAACCGGCGCCATCCTGTTTGAACTTGAATAGGAACCTGGAAAGGAGCGCTTCGTGATCAAGAAGGCAGCCAGGCCCACCATCGTGGCGGTGCTGGGATTCGTGCTCTGTGCACTGGTCTTCATTCATACCCCCATGTTTGAATCCATGGTACGTCGGGACCTGGAACAACAGGTCAGCCGGATCACCGGGGAAACCCTGACCATTGGATCGCTGGACATCAGCCCCCTCTCGGGCAACATCACCGCACAGGACATCCGGTTTTCGGAAGTTGCCGCGATTGAACGGGTAAAATTGGAAGTGAATGTCCCCCGGCTGTTCCTGTTCAAGGTGGTGATCCGGTCCGCAGAAGTGGACGGGGTAGATCTCCAGGTGAAACTGGCCCGGGAACGAAAGCCGTTTTCAACCGATCCGATGGCCTTGCTGGAAAAGGGATTTGATGCCCTGGTGCTGGAAAACCTGCTGGTTAAAAGGCTCAACCTGCATATCCAGGGTCGCAACGACATGTCCGTTCAGTTTGACGGGGCTGATTTTCTGTTACAGGCCGGCTTTGACGGCGATGCGTTCCGGTATTCCGGCACGGCGGCATTTGCCAACGGCCAGGTCACGGTAAACGACCAGCACTACCTGTTGAACATGGGATGTACATTCACCATCCGGCGGGATGAAATCGAGGTGCGGGAGTTGACCATCAGCCGGGGCGAACTCCGTCTCTCACTGACAGGCACCATGGAAAAAGACCACACGGAGCTGAGCCTGACCGGTACCGTCCCCGTAAACATGTTTACCGATTTTCCGGAGCTGGCCGACGCTGTCGCGGAGATTGACCTGAAGGGCGATTTTGACCACCTCAGCGGTACCATCCGCGTGTCCGATCCCGGGGGCGAAGTGAATGGCAGGCTGGACCTGTACCCCGGTGAAAGCCGATATCTCGTTACCGACCTGAGCGGGGACTTTCGCGACCATCGGGTGTCCGTATCCGGTGAATATGCCACAGGGTCTGACATCCAATTGCACGCAACGGCCACCGGTCCGTTACTCCATGATTTCAAGGCCGACATTTCGGTCACCCGTGAAAAAACATGGACCTATAACGCCAGGATTTCCGGCACGGACTGCGGCGGTGGAACCTGTGTGGCCACGTTGGTGTCGGGGACAGAACCGGTCCTGGATAACCTGAAATTGAACCTGCCCTTCTTGAAAACCGACATCCGGAACAACACCGGATGGGCCGAAATAGACCTGGACTGGGTGTCGGGAAAGTTGGACGGCATCTTTTTCAAGGGCAGCTGGTTTGACGGAAACGTACAACTGGACCGGTTGAACTGGGGTGAAATGCAGGTCCCTGCCGGTACCGGAAAAATTATTGTCCACAACCATGAAGACATTGAACTGCCGGCCGCAACGCTGGTTTCGGGTGATGGCAGGATTCAGGCCCGTGGCCATTATCGAAAACCGATGCTGGACATAGACGCCACCCTGACGTCCTTCCCGTTCCGGGAAGGACTTTTTGCTGTGCCCGAAGCACAATCCCTGGACATTTCCGGGCAGGTATCCGGAACCGTACAGGTGAAAGGCGACCTCCACAATCCGACAGTAACCGGTACGGTGGCCGTCTCCCCGCTGGAACTGTTCCAGCTGCCCATGGATCGGGGTTCCACGTCATTTGAATACCGTGACCGGAAACTGGTACTCCACGATCCGGTACTGGAAAATGGAAACGGCCGTCTCAGCGGGAGCGGCACCGTGGGTGTCCGACCGGATTACCTGGACATTACCATGACGGGGCAAGGTATGCCCATCATTTACAGTCCACTGGATTTCCTCCGGCTGGACAATGCAACGGGAACCGTTCGTATTACGGGTACCTCCGATCATCCCGAAATCCAGGCGGAGTTGAACTATGCATGCCTGTACCTGGAGCAGATTGAACTGGGTAGCGGCATCCTGTCTTTCCGGATGTCCGGGCCCGATTTAATCGTTGATACCGAGACGGACCGTGCCATCCGATCCCGTGTAGTGGCCAACACGGACGGCACCGTACAGGTGGAACTGGAAACCGACCGGTCCCCGATCGTCCTGGACCCCGTTACCGTCACCGCAAACCTGAGTTTTCGCTGCGCCGGTGATTTCAACGACCTGAAAACGTTCACGGGTGGCGGCCATGTATCCCAGCTCTCTGTTTCGTTGCCGGAGAATATTGTTCTGGAAGGAGATCCGGCAGAGTTGTATCTCCAGGGGTTGTTTGTTCAGACAGATCCGTTTCCCCTGCACCATCCCGAACTGGACCTGATGCTGGAATCCGGAGCGGTCCAGCTGGATACCGGGGAACTCTGGGGCGGCATAACCGGCACTGTTCATGCCCGACCGACAGCTCCGCTGGTCAAACGGGAAACCGGGCTCGATATCACCGGCGTCGGGGAACTGGAAATGGATTTCAGCGGTACGCTCAATGAACCCTTGTTTTACGGGATCCTGAATGTGACGGATGGCAGCGTCGTGGTACCGGGACTGCATCTTCCGGTTACCAACATCCGTGGCCGGGCCGAGTTCGAACCTTCCCTGCTCACGGTTCAGCAGGTTGAAGCGTCCTTCGGCCAGGGCAACGGGACCCTTAACGGCATTGTGTCTCCGGAAGTCGTCTGGTTTTCAACCGCCATCAACCAGTTGCCCATCGAGTTCACCGGGGTCATTGCGGATGTCAGCGGATTTGTCCAGTTACAGGGGAAGCCGGACGATTCCCGGTTTGTCCTATCCGGCAACCTGAGTCTGGAAAACGGCCTCATTTATCCGGACCAGGCCGTACTGGCCGGTTCCGGGGAAGACCTGTCCATTTTGAACCGGATCCGGTTGGACCTGGACCTGCTGACCCGCCGGACCCGAATCGTTGGAGCGGCCATGACCCTGTATACCGCCCCATCCAACCTGGAACTCACCGGCCCGGCCGAACAGCCTGTCCTGCTGGGCGTACAGACATTGTCACCGGAAAGCACCATTCTCATCAATGACATCCCCATGCATGTGCAGAAAGGGGAATTGCGGTTTGAAAATCATTTTGAAATGTCACCCACCATCGACATTACCGCTGCCACCGAAATTCAGAATTATGCCATCCGGTGCCGCATGCGCGGATCCGAAGACCGGATCCAGCTGAACCTGTCCTCCTCCCCCCCGTTGAAGGAACGGGAGCTGATGGCGCTGTTGTTCGGTTCAGGGGGAATCACCGCCGGTGACGCTTCCTTTGCATACGTAGACCGGGAAGCGGATGATCTGTCCGGCGCGGGCATGGCCATTGCGTTGAACAACCTGATCGCACCGTTGCAGCGGAAAGTGAAGAATCGGCTCGGTGTGGAGCGGTTCACCATCACACCCCAGATGTTTGATGCCAGGTCCACACCGTCTCCCATCGTAACATTTGAAAAGGACCTTTCTTCCCGCCTGACGGGGACCTGGTCCCAGACACTGGTGGGCAGCGGCGAGAACCTGGTCCAGTTGAAGTATGACATGACCGGCGGCAAACGGTCCGTGATTACCCGGAAAGAGATTGACGGTTCGGTCACACTGGAACTGGAATTCAACCGGTAACCCCCAGTGAACCGATTTGAACAACCCCAAAGACCCCGGAGTATAATGACTGAATCCGAATCGGATCAACAACAGACGGAGGTCCAGTCCATGAGCCTATTGGGAAACATTCTGTGGATTATTCTCGGCGGCGGTATTTTCCTGTTCCTGGAGTATCTGATTGGCGGCGTTCTCATGTGCATCACCATTATCGGCATCCCGTTCGGGATTCAGTCCATCAAGTTGTCCCTGCTGGCATTGCTGCCGTTCGGTAAGGAAGTGACCGATGCGGGAAATGCAAACGGATGTTTGTCCGTGTTCATGAATATTCTCTGGATCATTTTCGGCGGCTTCTGGATTACGCTGACCCATGTGCTGTTCGCGTTTCTCACCGGCATTACCATCATCGGACTGCCATTTGCCAAGCAGCATATGAAACTGGCCGGGCTGGCACTGGTGCCATTTGGACGGGAAGTCCGAAAGGCCTGAGACAATGGCCGTGGATCGGGAAACCGCCACTCTGAAATCACTGCAGGTTATCCCGGGGGTGGGAAAGTCCATCGCCCGGGATTTACTTGAACTGGACATTCACCGGGTATCCGACCTGGCGGGACAGGACCCTGAAATCCTGTACACCCGTCATTGTGAACAAAAAGGCATGCAGGTGGACCGGTGCGTGCTCTACGTCTTCCGTTGTGCGGTCTACTTCGCGGAAACCGAGAACCCGGAACCGGAAAAATGCAAGTGGTGGAACTGGAAGGACTGAACCTGCTTTCTATCCCATGAACAGCTTGATGGCCATGGCCACCAGTACAACGAAGACAAACCGCTTGATCCACTTCTCACCGCCGGAAATCGCCACGTGTGCCCCCAGGAATCCGCCCAGACCCTGACCCGCCGCCACCACTGCCGCAACGCCCCAGTCGATCTTCCCATTCAGTGCAAACACGGCAATGGCCACCACGGTGTAGCACATGATGATGAATACCTTGATACTGTTGGTTTTCACCAGGTCTACACCGGTGGCAAATCGAATGGAGCCGATCAGGAACAGGCCCACCCCGGCCTGGATGAAGCCGCCGTAAATCCCCACCATGAAAAACAGCAGGAACGTACCCACCGGCCCGGCTTCCCCATTAGCGGACCCATCACCCTTTTTTCGTTCCCGGTATACGGAAAGGGCCACAAAGACCAGCATCAGCACTGATATTACTTTCTGGAAAATGGTGTCCGGAATGTTTACCGACATCCAGGCCCCGAAAATGCTGCCCATAATCGCGGGAATGGTCAGTCTCAGGTTGGTCTTGAGATCAAACATCCCTTTCCGGGCAAACCCGACGGTAGCCAGCCCGTTCTGGGCCAGCAGGGAAATCCGGTTGGTGCCGTTTGCCACCGTTGCCGGCAGACCGGACCAGATCAGCAGCGGCAGCATGATGAACGAACCGCCCGCAGCAAGGGTGTTGACGATACCGGCCAGAAGCCCCATACAGAAGAGCACGATCAGGGTCACAGGTTCCTCCAGTAGTAGAAAAAAGGTGCAATGGAAAGAGTGTAGCACGGGACCACGCCCGCTGTCACCGGGACACCCCAAACACCGATTCCATCCGGCAGACACATCCGTTACAATAGGGCCAACCCAGCACGGAGGCCAGCAGATGACAGCAGAAGATCCCCGGTCAACCCAACATCCGGTTAAACATTTCTTCAACGCACTGCGGTGGTCATTGAAGGGCATTCGCGGCGCATTGAAAACTGAGGTCGCGTTCCGGCAGGAAGTTGTGGGCGCCATTATCCTGATCCCGGTTGCCATCTTTCTGCCGTTGACGGTGGGATACCGGCTCATGCTGATCGGCTGTATTCTCCTGGTACTGATCGTGGAACTGATCAATTCTGCCATTGAAGCCGTTGTAGATCTGGTTTCGCCCGAATATCATGAACTGGCAGGTAAGGCAAAGGACTGCGGTTCAGCGGCTGTTTTCCTGTCCCTGATCAGTGCCGGAATAATCTGGCTCACGGCCATCTGGCGGATCCTCCGTTCATGACGGAACCCTTTATCCCGGCTGCAGAGCTGAAAGCCCGCTTTCATTGTCTGGGGTTCTTCTATCAGCGGCAACTGTCGGACGGTACCGTTCTCCGCTGCCGCAACATCCTGGAAATCGTCACCCATGATATGACCGAAGCACACCGGGTGTTTGCACATGAACCGGACGCACTGGCCGTGATGATGAACCCGGGATCCTCCCGGCCACTTGAGACAACAGATGCGGGACCCCTGGTGCCTGGAACGAAAAATATCGTTGACCGGATGACACTGGTACCTACACGGCCGGACAACACCCAGTACCAGTTGATGCGTGTGATGGTGGAAATGGGATGGCGCCATGTGCGGGTATTGAACCTGTCAGATATCCGTGAACCCAAGAGTCCGCGCCTGTTTCAAACATTGCGTTCATTACAGTCCGTTCCGCACAGTGACTGCCACACCATCTTCTCACCGGGACGGGCCGGTGAACTTAATCGACTCAAAGGTATGTCCACTACGCCGGTAATCGCCGGATGGGGCCGTCATCCGGACCTGGAACCGTTGGCCCGCCGTTGCCGGTGTGCCCTGGCAGACCGTCTGCTGGTGGGCGTACCCGTACCGGGTCATCCGATGCGTTATGGCCATCCAAGCCCCCACCTTCAGACAGCCAAGCTGGCATGGCTGGCAACCGTGCACCATCAGCTGGGCGTACGTTTGTCAGGCGAGTCCATTACATAACCATCACCGTTTCAGGAATGCACCCCGCAACGTCGCCGAAAGGTCCGTTCCAAAAAAACCATTTTTCGATATAATGAGATCAGTACACAAAATCCATTTGCGGGTGAGGACGCTATGATGAAACGGTATTGCTGTCTTTTTGCCTTCATCGTCTGCTTTGTTCCAACATCTGTTTTCGGTCTGGACCCGGACCGGAAACTGAACCAGCATACCCTGGAAGTCTATACAACCGAAGCCGGGCTGCCCCAGAGTTCGGTGGTTTCTATTATCCAGACGGCGGACGGGTATCTCTGGATGGGTACGTTCGAAGGAATTGCCCGGTTTGATGGTCGTCGCTTCACGATTTTTGACAAGACAAATGTACCGGAACTGGAAAACAACTCCATCAAGGCCCTGTTCCAATCCACCGAAGGCTGCCTCTGGGCCGCCACCCCCAATGGTCTTTTGTGCATGAAAAATGGAAAATTTGTCAAGTACACAACAGCCAATGGCCTGGCCAGCAATTTTATTCTGTCCCTGACCGAAGATTCCGACGGGCATCTCTGGGTCGGTACCACCCATGGTCTCAGCCGCTTTGATGGTGATGCGTTTCAGTCTTTCTCCGAAGCAGATGGCCTGATTGATGAATATGTTGCCGCATTGAGTCCCGCCCCGGATAACGGTGTATGGGTCGGTACAGCCGAGGGGCTGGACCTGTTCCGGGACGGCACGTTTACCCATTATGGCAAAGCCGATGGCCTGCCGGGACTGGATATCCGGTGTCTGTACACCGACACGGACGGTTCGTTGTGGATCGGTACCGGTGGAGACGGCCTGGCCCATTACCAGGATTCCACGTTTCAGGTCTACAACAAGAAACAGGGGCTGATGACACCCGACGTCCGGGCGATTGTGAGGGACAGGAACGGTACGCTCTGGATCGGTACCAACGGGGGCGGACTCTACTGTATTCGTGCCAACGGGATATTCTGCGCCCTTTCCGAACGTGACGGTCTACGGAACAACGCGGTCCGGGCAGTACTGGAAGACCAGGAAGGCAGCATCTGGATCGGCACCCGGGACGGACTGTACCAGTTGAAGGATGATAAGTATTCCATCCTCAGTTCCCGGAACGGTCTGCCGGTGGACAGTGTCCGGTCGGTGTTCCAGACGTCAGACGGAACCCGCTGGGTCGGCACGGTGGGTGGTGGACTGGTCCGCTACCGTGAAGGTGAGGTCCGCACATTCAATGAACGGGACGGGTTTACCAGCACCTACATCTGGAGCATGGACGAGGACGACCACGGCAACCTTTGGGTGGGAACCTACGGGGGCGGGCTGGTCAAGATCAATGGCAACCGGGTCACCCGGTACGGTACAGAACATGGCCTGTCCCATGATATTGTCCGCGTTGTCAAGGTTACCCGGGATAACCGGATCTGGATCGGCACCAACGGGGGCGGTGTTGACGTGATGGAAAACGGTCGCTTTATCGCCCATTACAGCTCGGAAAACGGTCTCTCCGAAGATTTTGTCTATTCCATCGCCGAAGACAAGAGCGGTGCCATCTGGATCGGCACCTACAGTGGCGGCGTTAACCGGATCAACGACGGCCGGATTACGGTTTTCGGCAGCAAAGCCGGGTTCACCAACAACGGCGTCTGGGTGATTTATCCCGACCAAGACGGCTCGCTGTGGATCGGTACGGACGATACCGGCCTGTTCCACTATGCTGATAACACGTTTCACCGGTTTACCATGAAGGATGGATTGATCAATGATTCCACCTTCTCCCTGATTGAAGACAGGGAGGGCAACCTGTGGATGAACTGCAACCGCGGATTGTTCAGTGTGCCCAAGGCCCACCTGCTGGAACTGGAATCCGGACAACGCCAATCGGTTTCCTGCCGGACCCTGGGCAAGTCCGATGGAATCAAGGTAACCGAGAGCAACGGACCGGCCTCCCCGGCTGCATGGATGATGCAGGACGGCACCCTCTGGTTCTCCACCATCAAGGGTGTGGCAATCGTGGATCCAGACCGCAAGCAGTTGAATCACGTCCCGCCACCGGTGTCCATTGAGTCCATTCTCATCAACGGCACCACCGTCGATATTCACGAACCCATTGAAGTGCCTGTTGGACCGGGTGAAATGGAAATCCACTATACCGGCCTCAGCTTTCTCCTGCCGGAAAAAGTACAGTTCAAATATATGCTGGAAGGATACAACCAGGACTGGGTGGACGCGGGTAGCCGAAGGACAGCATTCTACACCAACCTGGCGCCCCGGGACTATACTTTCCGCGTGATTGCCTCCAACAACGATGGCATCTGGAATGAAGTGGGCGATCAAATTTCAATGTCCCTCCGACCGCCGTTCACACGAACGCCGTTGTTCTACGGAATGTGTCTGGTGTTATTCATCGTGGCCGTGGCAGTTATCTATTATCTCCGGATCCGGCAACTACGGCGGCGGGAACGGGAATTGACCGCACTGGTAGACCAGCGGACCCTGGAGCTGCACGAGGTCAACCAGAAACTGGAATACCTGGCCAGAACCGACGGTCTGACCGATATTCCCAACCATCGATACCTGATGGAACAGATTGAAAAAGAATGGCGAACCGCGTTTCGGGAAACCCGGCCCATTTCGGTATTGTTCATTGATATTGACCGGTTCAAGGTCTTCAACGACACCCATGGCCACCAGGAAGGGGATCGTTGCCTGCGGAATATTGCCCAGTTGCTGAAATCGGAACTGAAACGACCCCGTGATTTTATCGCCCGCTATGGCGGTGAAGAATTCGTGGTTATTCTCCCCGAGACGGATCGGGACGGTGCAATGGCCATGGCGGACCGCTTGCGGAACACGGTGGAAACCACCTGCAAGCTCCGGGATTCGGAAGCGAAACAGCATGTGACCATCAGCGTGGGCGTCACCTCGGTTGTCCCGGTTGAGCAGGACAATATCAACGCGCTGATCCGCGCAGCCGACCAGGCGCTCTACGATGCCAAGGAAGGCGGCCGAAACCGGGTGGTGTTCCAGGAAATCGAACGCTGACCGTTCATTTTTCAATAGGTTAAAGTCTATTGTCTATGTCATAATGCTCACGGCGTGAACCGCGCCGGGGGTATGGATCATGAATCGCGCAGCCATTGCCACAATTGCGACACTACCCATGATGTTCTGGGGCATGTCATTTGTCTGGACCAAGGTCGTCTACCAGTATTACGGTCCCACCACCACGGTGACGGTTCGCCTGATCATTGCCACCCTGCTGCTGACAGCCTTTATCCGCTTCACCGGAAAACAGGAACGGATCCGCCGGGAAGATTGGCGTCTGTTCTTCATCGTGGCCCTGTTCCAACCGTTCCTGTACTTTCTGGGTGAAAGCTATGGCGTCAAACATGTGAGCGCCACCCTGGCTTCCGTGACCATTGCCACCATTCCGGTGGTAACACCAGTATTTGCCGCCATCTTCCTGGGTGAACGCTTGTCCCGGACCAACGTAGCCGGCCTCCTGTTGTCTTTCCTGGGGGTCACAATCATGGTGGTCACCCGGGATTTCCGGATTGATGCCTCCCCGTTCGGATTGGCCGCCCTGGGATTTGCCGTGATGTCCGCAGTGGGATATGGACTGCTGATCAAGGGAATATCCGAGAAATACTCCGCCCTGACCATCGTGAATCTGCAGAATGTGATCGGTATTGCCTTCTTCGTACCCGTTATGTTTCTCACCGAAGGGACCCAGCTGTTCACCGTTGCGCCCACCTGGGAACTGGTCCGCACCCTGCTGCTCCTGGCCGTTCTCTGTTCAGCCGTGGCATTCATCCTTCTGACAATTACCATTCGGGAAATCGGGATCAGCAAAGCCAACATCTACACCAATACCATTCCGGTTTTTACCGCGATTTTCGCCTGGCTGGTGCTGGGGGAATCCCTGGGGTTGCGACAGATTATCGGGATGGGCGTGGTACTGTTCGGCCTGTTCCTGTCCCAGATCACCCGGAAAAAACCCCGTACCCGGGAAATGCTCTACGTGGAAGGCTGATCCAGGTCCCGTACCAATAAAAAAAGGAGAGCCGAAGCTCTCCCTTGTTTCCAGCAATCTGGTTCCGGTCAATGCTTACCGGATTTGACCCACTTTGCAGCCAGCGGTGGCAGCAACGCTGTCTGCAGCCCTGCACCCAGCAGGCCCGGTACCATGGCGACCATCAGGTACTGGCCGAAGGGCACTTCATTGGCGGCCGTTGCAAGGATAACCCCCAGGAAAAGCAGCCGACCGATCACCAGACCCAGTCCGGTTGCCATGAAACCGTTAAACCGGAGTTTTTCCCGGAAGATACCGATCAGGGCACCGTATGCCATCAACTCAATTGTCATGGGCGGAATTTTCGGTGGCAGCGGATAACCGGACAGCACATAACTCAACAGGGGTGCCAGCACACCCACAACAGCGCCACCGCGCCATCCATATACCAGCGCGGCCAATACCACCGGCCAATGCATGGGCAACACCCAACGCACCGGGACACCGGCAATGTGACAGACCGGTGGCAGGACAACCGTTGCCACGGTCAGTATGCCAAGGGCCAGCATGCCCCGGGTGGAAACCGGACTCAAAACCGTGGTCGGGGCAGCGTGTTCTGTTTGAATCATGTTCATAACTCCTCCTGTATCTTGAATATCATTGTGCAGTTATTCTGAATTTTCATTGTCAATTGCGTCCAGATGAACCCCGATTGTCACCTGGTTGTCTATCCGTTGTGCAATACCGTATTTGCCCGCATAATCCTTGAAAACCAGTCGCTTTTCCCCGGAAAAAACAATGTCCAGGTACGGGTCCAGGCCATCCACCAGTCGATGGAATCCCTCCCGGGCCTTTTCACTGTCCGGATACTGCACCCGGATTTCCGTTCGGGTACTGTCCTGGGTCCGGTAATCCGCAATTACGGCCAATGTCCCCGTGCCAGCCAGGTTCAGAATATCGCCGTCACCCAGGGTGTATACCGGCTGCAACGCATAGGGTCCACGGGCCAGCCGGATGGACCCGGGCACCAGTCCTTCTTTGGGGATTTCCGGCAGCCGTGCTTCAACGGTGGCCCATGCCGCCGGAAGGTCCGCCGCGATCTGCTTCATCACTGGCAGCAGCGCCGGATCCCCAGACGTGTTGGTGATAAAAATGAAATGCTGACCCATCAACAGGCCCAGCTGGTACCGGTCACCGGAGTTGCGCAGTTCCATCCCGGGAAGCGGACTTTCGGGCGAACACTTGGCCAGGTAAATGCCCAGGGCGGCAACCGGGTCTGACATCCGGTATGCATCCACCGTCAACTGACCTTCCGGTCCGGAAACACGGGTTGCGGTCAGGCGTTCAAACCCGAACTCCAGAAACAGCTCGGATCCCCCGTTGATATACCCGTACAGGTCATTTTCCAGGAAAACCCGGGGCGGTTCCTGCACGGACCACTTTTCGGGCAACCTGTCGGGCTGCCACTCTGTCACGCCCATTGCAGGCAGAACCAGCAGAAACACCAACAGGTTACGCACGAACATGCGTGATTTTCTCCCGGTCGGCAATGCCCAGACCCAGCTTTTCACCATAATGCAGATATTCCGTGAACATGGGATGCTCATTGACCCGGACACCCATTTCCAAACGCTTGGCCACCATCTGGTAATGACAGATGGTATCCAGCGCAAACGGATCCGTTGCAAAATGCATGGTGTTATGAACCCAGGCATGCTTGGCCACCGGCATGGGTCCGCCGTCATACTGTCCCCGAAGGCCGTCCACGATGTTGAGCACCATTTTGTCTCTCACACAGGGGAATGCGAGCACTTCGGTACAAACATCGAAAAACAATGGCCGATGCAACCGGCCGGTGTTGCAGATGGCCCCGTATCCCATGTTCTTGGTGGCGATGGAGATACCGTTCCCGGTGTTCTTGAATACCGGTATATTGATGATCTTGGTCAATTCTCGGGTCAGCAGTTTTCCGAAATAGGAATATTTGCCGTTGAAAACATGCTGGTTCAAATACGGTTTATCCGTTGGTCCGTCCACTTCGGCAAAATAGAATACATCCTTGTCAAACTTTTCCTCACTCACATGCTTGCCATCCGCAGTAAGCCAACCGGAATCGTCACTTTTTCCCGCGGCCGCGGCCTCATCCATGGTCTGCAGACCTTCAATCCGCACCCCGGGGAACCGTTCACTGGTGAAACCGGCGTCCTTCAGCATATAATCAAACCGGTCCCAGATCACCATCTGTTTCCGGGGAATACCGCCGGCTTCCAACCAGGCGATAACGGCGTCCACCACTTCCAGCCGGGTGGAAATCAGTCCCGGTCCCACCGGATTCACCTTGATCCCGACAACATCTTCTTTTTCAAAGAACAGCGGGAACGCTTCGTTCAAAGGTTTCCCGGTGAGTTTCTCCATGCCGGCCTTGAACATGGCGTTCACCACACTCGAATGAACCTTGTCATCCTTCATGGCCTCCGGGTTGGTCACTTCCACCACCTTGCCCGGAAATGCCCCGGGCAGGGACCATTTGTTCTTTGGAACAGCCATGGCATCCGCAATATTGGTCTGGGGTTTGGGCGGCCGTTCCCGTTTCTCTTTCTGGTTGTCCTCCGCCCACGCCGCGGGCGTACCCAACAACAGCCCCGCGCCGACACAACCCATCCCGATGAATTTTCGCCGGCTTAAGCCCAGGCCTTCATTCACCGACTTGTATCCGGAATTTCCCATGGGGTTCCTCCTGTCCGCCGCCAGCCCCCGGCCAGCGCCGTCTGTGATTGGTTACCTCCGATTATACCAGTCCAGCCCCTTCCGGGTTGCCCCTTACCGCTCCTTGCCGTGAGAAAATCCGCCGACTATAATGGATGGAACGACAACGAACGCGACAGGGGGAAACCATGGACCGCAGAGAGTTCCTGAAACAGATCGCCGGATGGTCGGCAGGCACATTACTCACGGCGCCATTGTTCCGCATTACACCGGAGCTGATGGCCGCGGAAACCAGCGCTTCTACACTTGCCACAGCAACCGGAACGGACATTGCCGCAATGGTCCGACGGGCCGTGGATGCCCTGGGCGGTATGAAAGCATTCGTGCAGCCGGGATACAAGGTGGTGGTCAAGCCCAATATCGGATGGGACCGTTCGCCGGAGCAGGCCGCCAACACCCATCCGGAAGTGGTCCGGACGGTGGTGGAACTGGCACTGGAAGCCGGTGCTGACAAGGTGTCCGTGTTTGACCGCACCTGCAACGAAGAACGGCGCTGCTATCACAACAGCGGGATCAAACCGAAACTGGATGAACTGTCCGACAAGCGCGTTATCTGCAGCTACATGGATGACCGAAAATATGTCCCGGTGGACATTGAACGGGGTAAGTCAATCAACCAGTGGTCATTCTACCGGGAAGCCCTGGAAGCGGACTGCTACATCAATGTGCCCGTTGCCAAGCATCACTCCCTGGCGCGGTTGACCATCGGCCTTAAGAACATCATGGGTGTGATCGGCGGCAGGCGCGGTAACATTCACCGGAACATGGGCCAAAACCTGGCGGATCTCAACACCGTTCTGAAGCCCACCCTGAATATTGTGGATGCCACGCGGATCCTGCTGCGAAACGGTCCCCAGGGGGGCAGGGTCGCCGATGTGAAGTCGACCAACATGGTGCTGGCCACCACGGATATTGTAGCCGGGGACGCATACGCCACCACCCTGTTCGACATACGGCCTGAAGAAATCCCGGCCACCGTAAGGGCGTTTGAAATGGGACTGGGTGAAATGAACCTGGACAAGATCCGGGTTGTCACGGTGTAACATGGGTTACCGGCCCACCACCCGAAGCTTCCGGCGACTTTCACAGTTCGCCTTCCTGCTGGTTTTTCTGTTCTTGTTCCGTCATACCGACTATACGGGACAGGACACCATTCCCTACGCGGTCAACATCTTCTTCCGATGGGATCCCCTGGTGGCAGCCACCGTTATGATGGCTTCCCGCCAGTTTATATCGTTACTGGCACCGGCACTGGTGATCGTGGGCATTACACTGGTACTGGGGCGCGTGTTCTGCGGCTGGTTATGTCCCATGGGAACATTGCTGGACTGGATCGGACCGTTGTTCAACCCCCGGAAACGGCCCAGCCAGAGACTGCGTTGGATCAAGTATGCGTTGCTGGCCGTGATCCTGACAGGATCGGTGTTCGGCCTGCAATTGATCGGTTTTTTTGATCCGTTTTCCCTGCTGGTCCGGGGCATGACATTTTCGGTGGATCCCGCGTGGAATTGGATTGTCACCGGCGTCTTTGACGGTTTCTACATGAAATTCCCGGGGTTGGCTGAAACGGTCACCGAGCCGGTCTATACCGTCCTGAAGGACACGGTATTGCCCTACCGCCAATCCGTATTTCTCCTGTCGTCCATTTCATTTGTCCTGCTTATGGTCATCTTTGCCCTGGAACACTGGGGAAAACGCTTCTGGTGCCGGAATCTTTGTCCCCTGGGCGCCATGCTGGCCGTATTTTCCCGGTTCAGCCTGTTCCGGCGAAAACCGGCCCGTGCCTGCAACAATTGTGAAGGATGTGCCGCATTCTGCCGGATGAACGCATTTGAAGCCGAAACCGGTCAGCTGAACCATGTGGAGTGCAACCTGTGCATGGATTGTATTGACGACTGTGAAAACCAGAAACCGAAATTTGCGTTTACGCGCCGACGCAACGAAACCGGGATTGATATTTCCCGTCGTGCGTTTGTCGGTGCCGGGGTCGCCGGCGCATTGTTGCCGGTCATGTCCAGGGTCAATGCCGGACCCATCATTCCGCCGGCAACGCTGATCCGCCCCCCCGGCGCCGTGAACGGATCGGATTTCCTGTCCCTGTGTGTCCGCTGCGGCGAATGCATGAAGGTCTGCATTCAAAACGCACTGCAGCCCTGTTTCATGGAAAGCGGTTATGAAGGGATGTTCACTCCGCGGTTGATTCCCCGGGTGGGATACTGTGAATTCAACTGCACACTGTGCGGACAGGTCTGCCCTACCGGCGCGATCCGAAAACTGACGGTTCCGGAAAAACACCGGACCGTCATCGGTATCGCCGTGTTCGACAAGGACCGGTGCCTGCCGTTTGCCAAGGACATCCCCTGTATTGTCTGCGAGGAGCATTGCCCCACCCATGACAAGGCCATCAAGTTCCGGGAAGTCACCGTAACCAACGTTCATGGAGAATCCGTACCGCTGATGCAGCCCTACGTAATAGACGAATTGTGTATCGGTTGCGGAATTTGCGAGAACAAATGCCCGTTACCGGGGGACGCGGCCATTCGTGTGGTCACCCATGTGATTACCCAGGGAGAGGCGGACGACGGCTACAGCGGCTATTGATGTTTCAGCAGTTCCGCATGGTATTCACCGCGCAGCCATTCCACCACAAGGGGGAAATGATCGTCCGGCGCTTCCGGATCGGTCAGCATATCCACGTGACCATAGTCGCGTGTATTGCCATTTGATTTTGACAGAACAGTGAATCGGAAGGGTTGGTCCCCGTGTTCCAGCATGAACGCATACACATCGTCCGGATGTCCCAGACACCGGTCCCCTTCCCCCGCAATGAACCAGGTGGGCGGAAAACGGGTACCCATAGCCGCTTCTCCAAAGTCGAAACCGTCCAGCGGATCGGTCCATGGTGATGGTTTTGCCCACCGCATACATTGACGATGAAAGGCACGGGTCTCGTTAGCGGGACCCAGGCCCAGTTTCTTTGCCGGCAGGTATCCGTAAATGCGCGTCAGTATGGACCCCAGGAAGCGCCACATGAAATCCACCTTGATCCTTCGTTCCGTATTTTTCACATGGATGCATCGTTTGCTGCCGAAATAGGTAATGGATTGGATGCCATAAATCAGTTCCGGATGGCGGGCCAGGCAGGCTGACATCAATACGCCGCCCCATGAATGGGCAATGATATGGTATGGCTGATCGGCGGTCCATTTCCGCATCGCAGCCAGTATTGCCGGAATTTCACAGCGAATCATCCCATGCTGGCCATACTTTGAATTGCGGCTGACCAGCGGCGTGCTGTAGCCGTGGCCGCGAAAATCCGGCACGAATACGTCAAATCCGTTTATCGCCAGGTAAGGGGCCAATCCCTTGCCCTTTCGCGAATAGAAAACCCTGCCATCTTCCAGAGAGCCGTGGAGCAGCAGTACCGGTACATGGTTGGGATCCCCAAACCGACGAATATGCATCCGGTCCGCTTCCAGATCCAGCCAAAGCGATGTGGACGGAACCGGTATGGGAATTTCACCGGTTGTGTTCAGGTGATCCTGTGTCACCGAAGCACCGTTTCCCTTTTCCGTGTATGGATAGATTTCATCACTTTTCCGTTCTTGACAGATGTCGGAACCGGGGATCGGGACGGTCTGTTACGGAAAGAACTGCACACGTTCATCGTCTCTACCTCACCATATGTCAACCGCAGGTTTACACTCAATATAGCACCTGCCATCAATTCCCGCCAAGTGAGATTGCTTCCCCTTGAATGCGGCACCTTGAAATGTTCACCGTCCCAAAGGTATACTGATCCCATGAAATCGGACAAGCATGGTTCCCGTCTCATTCGAAAGTTAACAAGCCTGGGCATTCTATCCCGCCTGGTGGGCGCATCGTTCCGCTATATCTGGCAACGGAAGGTCCGGTTCAAACTGGTGGTCAATGAAATGCACAAGCTGGGAACCCGTTCCCTGACCCTGATCAATGTCACCGCGTTGTTCATCGGGATGGTGTTCGCGGTGCAGATCGCCTTTTCACTGGATTTCATCGGGGCAAAGTATTATCTCGGCACCATCCTGGGCATCTCGATAGTCCGGGAACTGGGTCCGGTGGTCACCGCGTTGCTGGTGGCAGGCAGGGCCGGCTCCGGTATCGCCGCGGAGATCGGTTCCATGAAAATCACCGAACAGGTGGATGCACTCCGGGCCATGGGCATCAGTCCCATTGAATACCTGATGGTTCCCCGGCTCCTGGCCATGATGATCATGACACCGGTATTGACCCTGTACGCGGATTTTGTGGGTGTGGCCGGCGGATTGATTATTTCCCGCTTCCAGTTGCGGATTGACGGTCACTTCTATCTCCACAAGGTTACCCAGATGATGACCGTGAACGATGTTGCCAGCGGCCTGGGCAAGTCCCTGTTCTTCGGGTTCTTCATCGCCATTATCGCGTGCTATCACGGGTTCACCGTAAAACAGGGGTCCTCCGAAGTGGGGCATGCCGCGACCAAGGCCGTGGTGGCCGCGTCGATCACCATCCTGGTGTCAGATTTTTTCCTGACCCGGTTCTTCATGTGGTTGTGAGGAATTCATGTCAATTATCCAGGTACGGGGACTCACAAAATCATTTGAATCATCAGTATTGACCGGGGTGGACCTGGATGTGCAAACCGGGGAAGTATTGGTGGTCCTGGGCAGCAGCGGCTCCGGCAAGTCCGTCTTCCTGAAATGCGTCACCGGACTCATGGAAGCGGATGGCGGTTCCATTGTCATGATGGGGGAAGAGATCATCGGCCGTTCGGAACCGGAATTGCTCAAGATCAGACGCAAAACCGGCATCCTGTTCCAGGGTGGGGCTCTGTTTGATTCCATGTCAGTGTTCGACAATATCGCGTTCGGTTTCCGGGAAGCCCTGCCGGGAATCCACCCGGCAACTGTGGAAGAAAAAGTCAAACGTATGCTCCAGCTGGTTCATATGCCCCATGTTGAAAACAAGATGCCCGCCGAACTTTCCGGCGGCATGCAGAAACGGGTCGCTTTGGCCCGTGCCATTGCACTGGAACCGGAAATCATCTTCTATGACGAACCCACCACCGGCCTGGATCCGGTAACGGCCCGTTCCATCGGCGATTTGATCCGGGACATGAACCAGCAACTGGGTATTACATCCGTGGTGGTATCCCATGACATTGAACTGGCATTTACCATTGCAGATCGTATCGCATTGCTCAAAGACGGGCAGGTTGCCTACCAGGGAACGCCCGTTGATATGCAGCATTGTGATGAACCATCCGTTTGCGAGTTTCTGGGCGACTTTTATCGCGAACGGGTCCGTTTGAACAACCATGACAAAAAACCTGGTCCCGAAGGCGGGAGGATAACATGAAGGAACTGAAGACAGGCGTGATGGTGTTTGTTGCGCTGGCAATGTTTATGATGGCCGTGTTGACACTGGGAGACCTGGGCAACCGGGTCAGCTATGTCATTCCGTTTCCCAAGGTCGTCGGATTGACCGTGGATTCCCCGGTCCAACTCAACGGCGTCCAGGTGGGACGGGTGGAACGGATCCGGTTCGCCAAGAAAGTGGAAGACCACCGGATTTTTGTTACGGTTAACCTGGAAGCAGACGTGGGTAACCGGATCAATTCGTCTACCGTCGCCGACATCAATTCCCTGGGCATGCTGGGAGACAAGTATATTGCACTGAGCACCCGGGATTATACCCTGCCGCCCTTGCCCGAAGGGGGCACCATCAAGACCAAGCCCGCCCTGAACGTGGAAGCCATGCTGGAACACGGTCGTACCATTCTGGAAGACATGACCTCGCTGGTACACACCATCAACCAGTTGGTGGAAAGTGTAAAGAGCGGCGAAGGTCTTGTGGGTATGCTTATCAATGATCCCCAGCTCGGCCAGGATATCCTCGACAGTATGTCCGTGATCTCGGCCAACCTGTCCGAGGGGGAAGGCCTCCTGGGTAAACTGATCAACGACCCGGATTTCGGTCAGACCGTATCCAGCTCAGTGGAACGAACCGCCCTCAACCTGGACCGGATTGTAGCCGCGGCCGCTTCCGGTGACAGTGCCGCTCATGCCCTGCTCATGGATCCGGATTTCGGGAAACAGTTTGAACAGGACGCACGCGCAGCCATGGAGGGCCTGCGGATACTGGGGGAACGGCTGGCCGGTACCACCGAGGGAAGTCTCCTGGTTACCGCACTCCAGGATGACCAGCTGGGGGAAGACCTGAAAGTATCCATTTCCCATCTGCGTTCGATTCTGGAAAAGATCGACAATGGAGAAGGCACGTTGGGTCGACTGGTGAATGACGCCTCTCTGTACGAAAACGCAGACACGGTACTCACCGGGGCAAAGAAGAGTAAAATCACCCGCGCGGTGGTCAAGCACTATCGCAAGAAAGGGGAATCCGAAAAACAATCGTCTGAATCGGAATAAAATAAAAACGGAACCTGTCTGGAAGAACAGGTCCCGTTTTCCATCTGTCGATTCAGACAGGGAAGAACGTGAGCCTCGTTAATGGTGTGATGATTCTCCGGTTGCTGTGTTCCGAAGAGGCTCACGTGCTTCTCCCTGAGAAATGTGCAAGGTTGGTGCCAGCTTTTTCACGCCGAATTGGCACAGCCTAGAAGCCACCGCCGCCACCACCGCCGCCGCCACCACCGGAAAACCCGCCGCCGCCACTGGAACCGGAAGAAGACCCCGGCGGCGTGGCGGAAGAACTGACCGCGGATGAAAAGGATGAACCCAGGGCACCGGCAAACCCGCCCAGACCCTTGGAAGACCAGCCCGAACTGCCCGAGTACCATGCGGGATTGTACCCCTGCACCGTTCCCGATTCATCGATTTCCAGTGCCCCGGCAAATCGTTCGGCCCACTGATTTTCCACGTCCAGTGCCAACGCATAGGGCAGGAATCGTTCAAACGTCTTCGGTGTTTTGTCGACAGGATAGCGCCATGCCAGTTCGTCCTTTTCCGCAATGGTCAGGTATTGCTTGAAGCCTTCAATCTGGTCCATAATCCTGCGTCCGAAAACCGTGGGCGCTTTCATCAACTGGAAAAAGACCACGTTTGTGAGCATGACCAGGAGGATCACGCCGATGGCGGAAAATGACATGGACCGGGTGAGTACATAAATCCCGAATGCCTCTCCAACCAGGAATGGCAGGGAGAACAAGCTCAGGAAAACAGCTGCTCCCAGCTTGTGAACATGGCCCTGGAACACCTGACGCCATGCAGAAAATACCGCAGCCAACAAACCGAATACGCCCAGGCTCCAGATGGAAAGCCACAGGGTCATGAATCCGGCCACCGGCAGTTCCCTGGCATGGAAGATCATCAGGATCACGGTAGCCAGTGAAATCAGCACACCGGGAACCAGCCACCAGCCATTGGTGTTGAAGTGCTGTTTACGGAAACGACGATTCAACGTGGTGTGAAAACTCTTCAGGGCCGCCTGTATTTTGGTTGCATTGGTGTTGACCAGTTCCAATTTTGTGCGACTGCCCAGCAGTTTGTTGAAAAGCGTGTCCTCTTCTTCAGACAGGGGCGTGTACGTGCCCTGTTGCTTCTCCAGGGTAAATTCCTTGTCTGCTTCAATAATGCGCAACCGGCCACTGACCGCCAGTCTCAAGATGGAAGCGGTCATCGCCTTCCGGTCAAACCCCATTCGCATGATGAACCGGACCGCTGCCGGTGACAGGCCTTCCGGCGGCTCATACAGGGGCACAATGGGTCCCCGATGGGGATCCCGCCCCACCGCTGCCCAGGCGATCAGGTAGTAAGCCAGCAGGACCAGAAAACCGATCAGCCCCTCCAGCAGGTTCCGGTTGTCCTGTAACAGCCACTGGACCCGTTGTTCACGGGATGGTTCGGTCACCAGGCCCTTTTCGAAAGACAGCACAATGGTGAATCCCTCACCGGAAAACAGCTGACGACGGGTCGCATACTGAGCGCCGGACAGGGGATCAATGGACATATCCACGTGGGATTCCGTTGACCCGTATGCGCCGGTAAAGGCCTGCTGTTCCCGGTACCGTTCCGTCCCCCGGCCCGGCAGCACTACGGTCGCCGAAGCTTTATCAATGGAAAACGCCCAGTCGTCGCCGGTCACGTTCCAGTAGAGTTCGTCATAGTTGTCAAAGAAACCCAGCTGCCGATCCGTCTGATAGGTCAGTTCATACGTATAGTCACCCGGCGGAATGGTCTGGCTCATGCTACCCATGTATACCCGCCATCCGTTTCCTTCCCGTTTCACCGACCAGGCCACCGGCCCCCCATCCCGTTTCACGGAAATTACGTCAAATCGAACCCGCACCCGGTGACCGGCACGGTCCTTGTAATCTGTGGGGAACTCCCGGTAGATCCCCCGCTTGATCCGGTTCCCTTCCGCTTTCACGGCAATGGTCTCGGTTACCGTCATGGATCCGTCGGGGCTTACCAGGATATGACTGTCATACCGGTAGATTTTCTCTTCAGCCGCCGCCTGGAAACAAAAAACAGCCAATACTACCAATAACCACTTCTTCATGCCTGTTCCCCCTGTCCCAACCGGATATCCACCTCCCGGTCCTCATCCTCGGCCTGGAAATAGTCCATGATCCGATAGCGCATAATCTTCCCGACAATCAGCGAGGGGAAGGACTCCAGCTGCACATTGTACAAACGGACCGAACCATTGTAATACCGGCGGGCCATTTGAATGTCGTCTTCTACATCGGTGATTTCCCGTTGCAGGTTGAGAAATGCACCGTCCGCCTTCAGGTCAGGATAGGATTCGGCCAGTGCAAACAATCCCCGGATTGCTGTACCCAGTGCCATTTCGGCCTGCTCCCGCTCACGGCCCTGTCCCGCGTCCCGGCATTGTCCCCGGGTCTCGGTGACCCGCGTCAGGGTTTCCTGTTCATGGGCAGCATATCCTTCCACCACGGTGACCAGCTTGGGCAGCAGATCATGCCGTCGCTTCAATTGGACATCCACGTCGCTCCAGGCCTGCTTCACCATGTTCCGCAGGAAAATGAACCGGTTGAACGTCATGGCAAACCAGAACACCACGAGACCCAAGATTAACACCAATCCCACTCCCATCGACATGGGTGCCTCCTTGCCGTTTGTTTGGATTGCACCCATTCTACCATTGTTCCCCGTGATTCTCGCCGTGACGCAAAAAAACGGGGCGCTTGCCCCGTTTTTGAAAAATATCGTGTCACTGGATCAGAACGTCCAGCCCAACCCCATCATCCCGAACAGGGATTCGTCCTGCTCCACCAACGGACTATCCGTTATGCCACTGCCATATCGACCATATCCAACCATCACGGTGAAAACAGCCCGTTCCCCAAACGATCGCGTCGCCATGACGGAACAACCGGGATTCCAGGTGGCCGTTCCCTGGTATGCCGGACGATCCGCTCGTGCCTCTTCAGGCAGCACCCCGTAGTAATAGTCCGTCACGTCATCACTGATCCAGTCAACCGAAAGTGAACCCGCCACCCTCCAGCTGCCCGCAAACCAGTTCCGGGTAACCGACGCCCGACCCATCATGCCATCGGCATGTCCGGTCACATCGGTACCCGCCATCAGGGACAGACTGTAACTTCGTCCGAACCGGCGTTCCCACTGAATACCGGCAAAAGCAGAGAAATCCCGGTCTGCCATGCCGGTGAAATACGCACTGTCCCTGGCATCATAACCACCGAATCCGGCAGACAAAACGGCACTGACTGACGATGAGTCGTTCTGGTACAGGTGAAAGCCCAAAGTGGGTCCGTTGAGGAAGAATCGTCCCTTCTCATAGCGGAGAAAGGGAACTGCCAGCGTCCGGCTCTCCATATCCCGATACCCGTCGTCAATTATCAGCACAGCCATGCCCGCCATGTTGCCGGGCTGCCCGCCCGGCTGGCCGAATGCCAGTATTCCGAAATGAAGCAATACGATGAATGCAACCTGTTTCATCCTTCCCTCCAGTCATTATTTTCGCTTCGCAACATCCTATCAGCATTTCCGGAAGAAGCCAATGCTATGAAAAAAGGGACGGGGCCTTGCGCCCCGTCCCGAAAACGCTTATGCTGATTCTGTTTACCGCACCGGATATGCCGGTACCGGGGGCAGCTTTTCCCGGGTGTCTTCGGCAATATCCTGCAGAATCACTTCGATTGCCTTGTCCAGTTGCACATCCTTCCCCGCCATTACCGAGGCCGGATCGTTATCAATCTCAATGTCCGGCACGGCGCCGCGGTTTTCCACCCACCATTCCCCTTCCTGGCCATAGAAAGCGTTGTTGGGTTGGAACACGTATCCGTTATCCAAAGTGGGTTGACCGTTGATAATTCCCACCAGGCCGCCCCAGGAGGGCACACCGATGACCTTGCCCAGCTTCCGGGCTTTGAAGTGCTGAATAAACGCTTCGCCGTCCGAACCGTTATATTCATTGGACAATGCCACATACTTTGCGGTGGACGCAGCGCCGGGATAGCGCATGGGATTCATTTCGGTCAGCACGTTGAAGGCCACCTGCTTCCGTTCCAGCTTGTCGATCAGGAAATATTCGGTCCACCCGCCGGAGTTCCGACGCATATCGATGATAATGCCGTCCTTGTACCGGAATGCCCGCCAGAACTTGTCAAATTCGGCAATACCGGTATCCGACATGTTATTGATATGCATGTAGCCGACCTTACCGCCGGTTTTTTCCAGAACTGTTTCAATGTTGCCCGCCAGCCAGTGCACATAGCGCAGGTTCCGTTCGGACCGGGCCGGTTCCACTGTATAGGTCCGGGGAGTGCTGCCATCCGGCTTGTCACTGACGGTCACGTCAATCTTCTGGCCGCGTACAACCTGCAGGTGCTTAAAGTAGTTATCATCGGCTTGGATATCGTTACCGTCGATGGCGATCAAATAGTCACCGGTCTTCACGTCCATATCCGGCCGGGACAAGGGTCCCGTCACGTCCAGGTTGTATTTCGTGGGACCGAATACAGTGCCAAACCGGTACCGGTTGGCCTTGTGGTCCGGTTCCAGGTCCGCGCCCAGATAACCGGTGAACAGCCCCGCATTCTGGGAAGGTTCCCGCATCCCATTGCTGTCACCACCGCCGATATAGGCATGACCCACGCAGACTTCGCCCACCATCTGGGACAACAGCCAGTTCAGATCCTGCCGGGAGGACAGGTAGGGGATCCAGGCCCGGTATTGATCGCCCAGTGCCTGCCAGTCATTGCCATGATGGTTCGCATCATAGAAAAAGTCCCGCCACCAGCGCCAGGTATCGTTGAAGATCTGGTTGAATTCGGCATAGCTGTCCACCTGGTATGTCATCTTGTTCAAGGAAACTGTGTCGCCAGCCTTCTTCGAGCCGAATGCCTTGTCCAGCCCGGTAACCTTGTAGTCCCCCCGCTGGCGGACAATCATGGTGCTGCCATCGGCAGACAAGCGGAAATCATTGTATTTGCCTTCCATCTGCACCAGCTTTTCAGTCGCCATGTCGAAGATATTCAACGTCATGCTGGTCCGCCGTCCCGGCTTGAATACCACGTCATACAGGTCCTCGGTGAACCGTTCCGCGCTGAACCAGGCCACCTTGCCCTTACCGGCCTTGAGGTAGAATACGTTGCCCGCGTCCACCGGCAGCGGGAACATCCGGTCGGACAGCCCCTTCACGTCGATCACAAAGGGGGCCTCTTCGTCCTTGTCCTTCTTCGCTTCTTCATCCGCATCCATGAACGGCGGCTTCTGTCCCGCCTGCAATTGCACGGCCACCACCTGGTAAGGAGTCATCACCACATGGTTGTCTTCATAAAAATCCATCTGAATGTCGAAGTTCCGGCTGGACGCGAAATACAGATAATCGCCATTCGCGTCAAAACGGGGATACAGATTGTCATAGAAATCGTCCGTAACCGCCACCCGTTTACCGTCCGAAACCCGGTACAACCGGACCACGCTGTTCTTGTTTTCGGCCACGGTGGAATAGCAGAGCCAGTCCGAGTCCGGGGCCCATCCATAATCATCGATTTCCCAGGAGAATTCGTCATTCTTCAACTGGTGGTATGCATCCACCCTGGTGGTTTTCTTCCCGGCAACGTCTACCACGTAAATGGCAAAATCCTTGGTGCCGAACAGGATCCGCTTCCCGTCCGGTGACCACACCGGCCGATACGGAAACTTGTAGTCCCCGTCCGTCAACTGCAGCCACGGACCGCCCTGGATGGATTGCTTGTACAGCTGGTATTCACCGCTTTTGTCCGAAAAGAAGCAGACAGAATCGCCATCCGGCGACACCTTTGGCAACCGTTCCCGTGTCCCGGCACTGTTGCTCAGGTTATTGGCCTGCGCATCCTTGTCCGTGTCCACCACGATGATGTCGCCACGGGCTTCAAACACCGCCTGTTCGCCGTCACTGCTTACATCCATGCTGTGGATGTAGTCTTTGGGATTGATTATCCGGTTCCGCACCCGCCACCGGTCCGAGGGTACGGTCACCGTGAGGTCGGCGATCGTTCCGTCACGGGTATTCAACACATGAAGAAAGCCATCCTGAACATAGACAATCTGCTTCCCGTCCGTTTCCGCCATCATCACGTCCAGGTTTTCATAACCTGTTACCGCTTCCACCGAACCGGTTTCCAGGTTCTTCTTGTACAGGTTGCTGATCTTGTCCGCCCCGCGGTCAGACACAAAATACATGGAATCGCCGATCCACATGGGATACGCATTCTTGCCCACGAAGTCCGTGATGGCCGTGAACGCGCCGGTTTTGAAATTGTACCGCCAGATATCGACGTACCGGCCGCCCCGGTATCGTTTCCACTGGTATTCGGGCATACCTTTGCGGCAATACAGCATTTCACTGCCGTCTGCATTGAACCCCACCAGTACACCCCGATCCACCGGCAGCTGTTCCGGCGCGGTTCCGTCCGCCTTGATGGAAAACAGCTTGGGGTCACGATAAATGAAGGTTTTCATGAAGGAGGTGAACACCACTCGCTCCCCGTCCGGCGTCCAGGCCACCGGCGTGGCACCCCCGCCATTGAAGGTCAGGCGTACCGGCTCCCCACCTGCCGCCGGCATTTTGTACAATGCCTGCCCGCCATCATAAGATGCACTGAATGCAATCCAGTTGCCGTCCGGCGAGAAAATCGGATGACTTTCGTTCCCGGGATAACTGGTCAGGCGAACCGCTTCGCCACCTGTCGTGGACACCGTCCACAAATCCCCTTCATAACAGAACACCACCGTGTCACCGTGAATATCCGGCTCCGACAGAAACCGGGCCGGTTGAGCAGCGAAAAGCACGGAACTGACCCATACGCACACCATTGCCGTCAGCAATCGTTTCATGGAATCATGACCTCCAGAGATATTGGATTCACACTTGTACGAACAGTGAAAAACGAACTGTTGTTCATGCCCTTCATGATACGGCAATTCTTCCGGCAATGATTCGCCAAACGGAAAAAAGGCCCGCCATTGCAGCGGGCCTGTGGGTTTACACCGTTTTCGCGGCTATTTCAGGTTTTCCGGGTTCAACGGCAGCAGGTCATCGACGATGAACAAGCCATCTTTACGGATTGTCTCGCCATCAAAAGAAATGGTACCGCCGCCGAATTCCGGCGTCTGGATACAGACCATGTCCCAATGGACAGCGGACTTGTTCCCGTTGTCCGCCGCGTCATAGCTGGCGCCCGGCGTGAAGTGGAAGGATCCACCGATTTTTTCGTCAAACAGGATGTCCAGCATGGGACGGTCGAGGTAGGGATTCACCCCGATGGCAAACTCGCCCACGAAACGCGCTCCGTCATCCGTATCCAGGATCCGGTTCAGGGCGTCCGTCTTGTCTCCGGCCGTGGCGTCCACGATTTTTCCGTTTTCAAAGGTCAGTTGAATACCTTCAAAAATCGTACCCTGATACAAGGTCTTGGCGGTATACCGGATGGTTCCGTTCACTGAATCCTTCACCGGGGCGGTATAAACCTCCCCGTCCGGGATGTTGCGGTTGCCGGCGCATTTCACCACCGGGATGTCCTTGATGGAAAACCGCAGATCGGTGCCCGGTCCCTGGATATGGACCTGGTCTGCCCGTTCCATCCGCTTCACCAACGGGTCCATGGCCATATCCATTTTGCCGTAGTCCAGGGTGCAGACATTGAAAAACAGATCCTCGAATGCTTCGCTGGACATGGCGGCACTCTGGGCAAATGCCGGTCCCGGCCACCGGAGTACCACCCATTTCTTCTGCTTCACCCGGATATCCATATGCACCGGCTTCAGCCATTCGGTCTGGTAATACTGGATCGCTTCCCCGGGCACATCGGACAGTTCGGTCGCGTTCTCATGGCCGCGGATGGCCACGTAAGCGTCCATCATTTCCATCAACGCCCCGTCGGCCTTGGCACGGGTCTGCCACATGTCCGCATTGGGCGCCTGGAGCAACTTCCGCAACACCACGTTGTCCACATAGTTGACAAACGGTACCGCGCCGATCTTGAAGGATGCATCCACCAGGGCCCGGGCCAGCCGGGTGTCCCCGATGGTGGTATCGATCAACACTTTTTCACCGGGTTGCAGTTTCAACGAATAGCTGACCAGGTTTTCCGCCAGTTTGAGAATCCGGGGATCCATCATGCCTCCTCGGCTTTCCACCGCAATACCGGGTTGCGTGCCGCGGCGGTTTCATCCAGGCGCCGCACCGGCGTGTCATGGGGCGCGTCATGGAGCAGTTGCGGGTTGGTCCGGGCCTCTGCCACAATTTTTTTCATTACCCCGATGAAATAGTCGATTTCTTCCCGGCTTTCGGTTTCTGTGGGCTCAATCATAATCGCCCCGTGAACGATCAGCGGGAAGTATACGGTCGGCGGATGGATGCCATAGTCAATCAGTCGTTTGGCCACATCCAGGGTCTTCACCCCGTGTTCTTCCAGGAATTTGTCGGAGAACACGACTTCGTGGAGGGTGGGGGTGTCATAGGTCAGGTGATAACTGTCTGCCAGCTCGGCCCGGATATAGTTGGCGCCCAGCACCGCATCTTCGGTCGCCCGCTCCAATCCGTCCCCGCCCAGGGACAACACGTAGGCCAATGCCTTCAATGTCACCAGGAAGTTACCGTAAAATCCATGGACTTTGCCGAGACTGTCGGTCTCCGTCCAATCCAGGGTGTAGGAACCATCCACTTTCCGTACCATTGGTGTGGGCTGGAACGGTGCCAGGTGAGACTTGAAGCACACCGGACCCGCACCCGGACCACCACCACCATGGGGGGTGGAAAATGTCTTGTGCAGGTTCAGATGGAGTACATCCGCGCCCAGTTCACCGGGCCGGGTCTTGCCCATCATGGCATTCATGTTGGCGCCGTCCATGTAGAGCTGCGCCCCCTTCTCGTGAAGCATATCCGCGATCCGGGTGATGTTCCGTTCAAACACGCCCAACGTATTGGGGTTGGTGAGCATCATGGCCGCCACATCTTCGTCCAGCAATTCGGCCAGGTGATCCAGGTCTACGCACCCGGTTTCATCCGAACGGACTTCCTTCACCTGGTAACCGGCAAATGTGCAGGTAGCCGGGTTGGTACCGTGGGCGGAATCCGGGATCAGGACAACCTTCCGGGGATTGCCGTTTTTTTCATGGTAGGCCCGGATCATCAGCATGCCGGTCAACTCACCATGCGCACCGGCCGCCGGCTGCAGTGACGTATCATCCATACCGGTGATTTCACTGAGCAGATCCATCAGCCATTTCATGCATTCCAGGGATCCCTGCACCATGTCGTAGGGCAGCATGGGATGGCTCCACTTGAATCCGTCCATGCCGGCAATCAGTTCGTTCACCTTGGGATTGTGCTTCATGGTGCAGGAACCCAACGGATAAAAACCGTCATCCACACCATAATTCAGTTTGGACAGCCGGGTATAATGACGCACCACTTCCACTTCAGAAAGCTGCGGGATCTCCGGCTGCATGGTCCGCACCAGGTGATCGGGTACATTGCGACTGCGGGGAACATCCGCTTTGGGCAGGTCCACGCCCTTGCGTCCGCCACCATGGCGGTCAAACAGGTTCGGTTCATTGCCACGAAGTGTCTTCATGCGGACACCTCCATCAGTTCCACCAGCCGGTCAATATCTTCCCGGGTGTTCATTTCGGTTACCGTCACCAGGAAACTGTTCCCGTCCAGGCCGAATTTGCCCAGCCGGACACCGGGGAAAACACCCTGCTCTATCGCACGTTTCCGGAACGTATTCAGATTTCCCGACGTGGTCACAACAAATTCATTGAATGTCGGTGCATCCACGACGGCAAACTCTTTTGTACCGTTGATCCGGGACTTGGCATATTCCGCCAGGTCATGGTTCAACTGGGCCAGTTCCAGGTATCCGTCCCGGCCCAGCAGGGCCAGGTAGATGGTTGCGCGCAGCATACACCATCCCTGGTTGGAGCAGATGTTGGACGTGGCCTTTTCCCGACGGATATGCTGTTCTCTGGCACTCAGGGTCAACACATAACCGGTTTTTCCGTCCAGGTCCCTGGTCCGCCCGCAGACCCGGCCCGGCATATGACGGACCAGCTTATCACGGGTGGTCAGGAATCCAAGCAACGGACCCCCGAAACCGGGATAGTTGCCGAACGACTGGGCTTCTCCCACCGCGATATCCACACCGAATTCTCCCGGTGGTTCAATCAGACCAAAGGCCAGCGGTTCCTGCGTAACGGAGA
>CAZDKZ010000019.1:0-35140 GCA_964506215.1 uncultured Holophagae bacterium | reverse complement strand
ACTTATAGTCAAGCGGATTTTAGCATCCTTTCCACTATCCAGTTGTCAAAGACCCAAAAAACCCCTTAAGCAGGGATTCATAATCTAAACCGTTAAACGGTTCTTGTCAACCTGTTTTTTCGTGTCAGGCGGACTAAATTTCTGTTTCGTTTGAAATCAGCAATTTAAAGATCTGCGCGTTTCTGTTGCCCCTGCAGGCAACGAGAACGAATTCTACAGGCCCCCCGGGTACCTGTCAACCTGTTTTTCCAACTTTGTGTATATTTTTTGTGTACCTTGCTTCAAAACCGCCAGTGACGGGGGTTTTTGCTTGTCAATCGTCACCGGGTTGGCCATAATCCGGGGTATGTCAACATTGTCGAAGGCCTTCTGCAAGGCCATGAAACACACACTGGGGAAACGATTTCATACCGGCATGGAGAAGCGGGTACTGCACAGCTATGATGCCATGAACCAGTATCACCTCCCGGACGCTGTGGCCGAACCGGCCAGCGAAGCGGAAGTGGTCCAGGTAGTGAACCATTGCCGGGAGCATCGGGTGCCCATTGTGCCCCGGGGCGCGGGCTGCGGCTTCTCGGGCGGTTCCCTGCCCATCGAAGGGGGGATCCTGATCCAGATGGGACAGATGAACGACATCCGGGTGGATGCCGAGAACCTGGTGGCCGAAGTGGGCCCCGGTGCCATCACCGAAGATATTCACCGGGCCGCGGAATCGGTGGGCCTGTTTTACCCTCCTGATCCCGCCTCGTTCCGGATCAGCACCATCGGCGGCAATATCGCCGAGAACGCGGGCGGTCCCCGGGCGGTCAAGTACGGGGTGACCGGTGATTTTGTGATGGGACTCCGGGTGGTACTGATGAGCGGCGAGGTCCTGACCTTCGGTTCGCCATTAAGAAAGGATGTGGCCGGGTATGATTTGACCCCGTTGTTCGTGGGCAGTGAAGGCACGCTGGGCATCCTGACCAGGGCCTGGCTGAAACTGATTCCCAAACCGGAGAGCAACCGCAGTGCCATGATCCAGTTCCCCACGGCAGGGGATGCCGCCACCTGTATCTCCCGGGTGATTGCGTCCGGACTGAATCCGTCCAAGTTGGAAATCATGGATGATTCCTGTATTGCCGCACTGGCCGGGGCCGGTCATGACCTGCCCGACGGATGTGGGGCCATCCTGCTGGTAGAGGTGGACGGCGCCGAGGTAACCATCGGCAATCAATTGACGCAGGTTCGTCAAGCAGCGGCCGCCTGTCAGTCCATTGCATTTCAGCAGGCCGCTTCACCGGAAGAGAACGAATCCATCTGGGAGCTGCGCCGGGCCCTGTCCCCGATCATCAACACGTTCGGTGATACCAAGGCCAACGAGGACGTGGTGGTGCCCCGGTCACGGATACCGGCATTGTTCGAAGCAGTGGCCGCCATTCGCGCAGCACATAACCTGACCATTGTCTGTTTCGGCCACGCGGGGGACGGGAATATCCATGTAAACCTGATGTTCAACAAGGATGAGCCGGGAATCCGGGAACGGGTGGATATGGCATTGAACCAATTGTTCACCACGGTCATTGCCATGGGCGGTTCCATTTCCGGGGAACACGGGATCGGCATCGCCAAACAGCCGTTCCTCCATCACCAGTTTTCCCCGGAACAACTGGCGTGGATGAAACAGATCAAACGGCTGTTTGATCCGTTGAACCTGCTGAACCCCGGCAAAATCTTCGACTGGGAGTCGGAATCATGATCCGGTGCGGGATTGATATCGTCGCCACGGCGCGGATCCGGGATGCCCTGGAGCGGTTCGGTGATCGGTTCGCAGCACGAATTCTGACACCCTACGAACAGGAACTGGGCAAGCCCCGGAAAGATTTTCACCTGTTCCTGGCCGGCCGGTTTGCTGCAAAGGAAGCCGTCTACAAGGCCATGGACATGCCGGATTTGACCTGGCAGCAGGTGGAAATCCGCCACGAAGACCGGCGTCCGGTGGTTTGGATTGACGGGATCCGCCAGACAGACATGGACCTGTCCATTTCCCATGAACAGGATATGGCAGTGGCCATGGTGGTCCGGTTGAACCTATCCGGTTCCGAAAACCAGAACACAACCTAACAATATATATAGGAGGAACCCGATGAAGCGTTTGCTTTCCTGTCTCCTGTTGTCCATTGCCCTGATAATCAGTTCGGGCTGCGAAACACCAAAGCCGGCGGCTGACCTGGTATTGACCAACGCCACCGTGATTACCCTGACCGACAGCGCCGACACACCGGACACGGTCGCGGTCCGGGACGGGCGGATCATCTACGTGGGTGATCGTGCCGGTGCCGATCCCATGATCAATGAGCAGACCGATGTGCGTAACCTCGGTGGCGCAACCGTATTGCCCGGCCTGGTGGATGCCCATTGCCACCTGCTGGGACTGGGGATGGCACTGGAAACCGTCAACCTCACCGGGACGATGTCTTATGACGACGTCATCGAGAAGGTTGTGGAACGGGCCTCCACGTTGGCACCCGGCACCTGGATCCGCGGCCGGGGATGGGACCAGAATGACTGGGCGGATACCCGCTTTCCTACCCATGAAGCACTGAGTGAAGCTGTTCCGGACCATCCGGTCTGGCTGACCCGGATTGACGGACACGCAGGGCTGGCCAACGAAAACGCCATGGCAATGGCCGGCATCACGGCCGAAACCGTGGATCCCGACGGGGGGAAAATCCTGCGGAACGCAAACGGAACGCCCACCGGTGTTTTCGTGGACAACGCGGAATTGCTGATCCAGGAGTTGATTCCGGCACTGACCCCGATGGACCGTCGCCGGATGCTGGCTGCGGCGTCCGAGGCCTGCCTTTCGGTGGGTCTCACCGGCGTGCATGACATGGGCATGATGCCCGAACAGATTGACGACTACAAGGCCGTGCTGGACAACGGCAAGCTGGGACTCCGGGTCTATGCCATGCTGGAAGCACCGGAAGACGGCATCAAGCGGACCGACTATTTGAACAAACACCGGGTGAACGGATACGCCGACGGCATGCTCACCGTACGGGGTGTGAAGCTCTACATGGATGGGGCACTGGGATCCCGGGGCGCGGCAATGCTGACGGATTATTCCGATGAACCGGGGAACCGGGGCCTGCTGGTCACCCCGTTTGATGAGGCGGTTGCGGTATGCCGGGCGGCACTGGAAGCAGGCTACCAGGTGTGTACCCATGCCATCGGGGACCGGGGCAACCGGATGATCCTGAACGTCTACGAAGAAGCACTGGCTGCGTACCCGGAAAAGGACCATCGCTTCCGGGTGGAACATGCCCAGATCCTGTCGCCGGGAGACATTCCGCGGTTCAGCAAACTGGGTGTGATCCCGTCCATGCAACCCACCCATGCCACATCGGACATGCCCTGGGCCGAAACCCGTGTGGGCGCGGACCGGATTGCCGGTGCCTATGCCTGGCGGTCGCTGATGGACACCGGGGTCACCATTCCCTGCGGTTCGGATTTCCCCATCGAGTCCCACAACCCCATGCTGGGCATTTACGCAGCGGTAACCCGGATGGACCGGACGGGCAATCCCGAGGGGGGCTGGCTCCCCGATCAGCGAATGATCCGGCTGGAAGCATTGAAGGGCTTTTCCACATGGGCCGCCCATGCCCGTTTCATGGAGTCCGAACTGGGCACCATTGAAACCGGTAAGCTGGCGGACATCACGGTGCTGGCGGACAATCCGCTCACCTGCCCGGAAGATCAACTGGATGACATCGAAGCGGTGATGACCATCGTGGGCGGAAAGATCCGCTATGAACGGAACACCCCATGAGCATTAAGGACAAGACCATACAGAACCGGGAACAGATCCTGGACATCATCCGCCGGGCGACGGTATGCCGGGTGGGCCTGATCGTGGACGGGGCGCCGCTGATACTCCCGATGAATTTCGGCTTCCGGGACCCATACCTGTATTTTCACTCCAGCCCCAAGAGCGCCAAGCTGGACCAGCTCCGCGCCTGCCCCGAGGTATGCGTGGAGATGGATATTGAACATGAGCTGCAGAAAGGGAAGCTGCCCTGCGGGTGGACCATGCGGTTTGAAAGCGTGATCGGATACGGCACCGCGGAAATTCTGACCGATCCGGAAGACAAGCGCGTGGGACTGGCCGCGGTGATGGAACAGTATGGCGGCACGGCGGACGGCATTCCGGACAAGGCAGTGGACGGCGTGGCCATTATCCGGATCCGCCTGAATCAACTGACAGGCAGAAGCAATCTCACCGGACCGCAGGCATCGGAGTCAGCGGAATAACGGAAACTTCTTTGATGCAGAATGAATGGAAAAGGATGGCCCGGGCCATGTATAATAACCGGGTATTCAACCGACAATAAAAGTGGGTCCGACGTGCCTGGTCACCCATGCCCGGACCCGGGAAAGGAACCAGAATATGACTGATCAGCAGTATCCCGCACCGCCCCAGAAGAAAAAGTCTCCATGGGGATGTATATTGATCGGATGCGGCGTCGCATTGTTGCTTGCCATTATCGGTGTCGTGGCCCTGGTGGGCTTCGGATGGTACAAGGCCAAGCAGATGGGCTTTGACCCGAAAGAATGGTCCGAAAACCCGACCAAGGCAGCAGCCAAGATGGTCACCGCCATGAACCCGGAAGTGGAAGTGGTGGAAACCGACGAGGATGCGCAAACCATCACCCTGCGGAACAAGGAAACCGGTGAAACCATTACCATTGACATGGAAGACATCAAGCAGGGGAAATTGAAATTCTTCAATGAAGAAGGAGAGGCAGCTGAAATCACAGTCACCACGGATGAGGAAGGGTCCGGTACCCTGAATATTTCCTCGTCGGAAGGAGACTTTACCATGGACGCCGGTGCCGGTGTGGCCAAGTTGCCGGACTGGGTACCTGTGTTTGGCGGCGGCGTACCGGAAAACGTGGGCGTGTTGACGGCAGGCAGCGGGATTACCGGCGGCTATACGGTAGAAACCGGGGAATCCCTGGAAGATACGGCCGCGTTCTTTGAAGACAAACTGAAAGCGGCCGGTTTTGAGACCAGCCGGTCTTCCTTCACCTCCAACGAAACGTCGGTGATCAACATCCGCGGTCTCGATGAGCCTTCCGGGCGCAGCGTTATCGTGATGGTCACGGATGAAGGCGGCAAGGTGACGGCCAACATTACCTTCGCAAAAGAAAACAACTGATCCAGATATGAACCGGGCCGGGGACCATTCCCCGGCCCTTCCTGCTTGATCAATCCCACACCCTTCCGGTATGATGTGTCCGACACGAATATGCATGCAAAGGAGCAGCACATGATGGAACTGGATGCAGCAATCGAATTGTTTAACAGCATCAAGGACCGTATCCCACCGATTCGGAGCTATCTTTGACGCACCTGCCAAAGAAAAACTGATCGCCCAACTGGAAGAACAGACCACCGCACCCGATTTCTGGAATGACAATGACAATGCCCAGGCGCTGCTGAAGCGGATTTCCCGCCTCAAGGACAAGGTGAACCTGTCCGGCGAACTGGAGAGCGCCGAGGAAGAAGTCACCGTTCTCCAGGAACTGATGGGAGAAGGGGAAGATGTGGCTGGAGAACTGGTGAAACAGATCCAGCACCTGGTTTCCCTGGTGGAGGATGCCGAGTTGAAGATGATCCTGGGTGGACGTCATGACGCCAACAATGCCATCCTGACCATCCATTCCGGTTCCGGCGGGACCGAGTCCCAGGACTGGGCGCAGATGCTCTACCGGATGTTCACACGGTACATTGAACGCAAGGGGTTCAAGTCCCAGATCCTGGACTTCCAGCCCGGGGATGAAGCCGGGATCAAGTCCGCCACGCTGCTGGTGGAAGGGGACTACGCATACGGCTACCTGAAAGCCGAATCCGGGGTTCACCGGCTGGTCCGCATCAGCCCGTTTGATGCCAACAGCCGTCGGCATACGTCGTTCGCATCGGTGCTTGCCCTACCGGAACTGGATGACGATATCGACATTGAAATCAACGAAAAAGAGCTGCGCATCGATACCTATCGGTCCAGCGGCGCCGGTGGCCAGCATGTGAACACCACCGACTCGGCAGTTCGGATCACCCACATCCCCACCGGGGTGGTGGTCTGCTGCCAGAATGAGCGCTCCCAGATCAAGAACCGGGACGTGGCCATGAAGGTACTGAAGTCCCGTCTGTATGAACTGGAAGTGGAAAAGCAGCAGAAAGAACAGGAAGAGCTGGCAGGGGAGAAAAAAGAGATCAGCTGGGGCAGCCAGATCCGATCCTATGTACTTCACCCCTACCGGATGATCAAGGACCACCGGACCAACCATGAAACCGGCAACATTGACCCGATCCTGGATGGTGACCTGGATGGTTTCATCCGGGCTTACCTGGTGTATTCGGCAGGCTCCACCGGCGCATGATTACCACCATACTCCTGGTCCTTATCGGCGCATTTGCTTTCGGCTTCGTGCTGCTGCTGGTCCGCCTGCGCAAGCTCAACCGGGAGACCCGGACACAACTGGACCTGACCGAAGCCGGTATCCTGGCCAGCGGCCTGGCCCATGAAATCCGGAATCCGCTCAACTCCATCAAAATCAACCTGCAACTGCTCCAGGAGGACCTGGAAGAACTGACCATGACGGACGACCAGCAGGCCTCCTGCAAGGAAACCTTCCGGATGGTCAACGATGAGATTCTCCGACTGGACGGACTGATGACCAACTTCCTCACCTATGCAAGACCCATCGACCTGAAACCGGAGCGGGTGGAATTGTGTGGATTCCTGCGGGAACTGATCACCTTCCTCAAGGGACAGGCCGATGAAAAACAGGTTACCATCGAATTGACGGTACCGGAGGAACCACTGGAGCTGGCACTGGATACCCAGAAGATCCGCCAGGCACTGTTGAATATCCTGGTCAACGATATCCAGATCGTCGGTGCCGGAGGCATTGTTCAGGTGGCGTTGAAGCCCATCCGGGATCTGGCCGTGATCCGGATTTCCGACAACGGCCCCGGCATGACCGAAGACTTCATGCGGGAAATCTTCGTTGCCTTCCGGTCCCAGCGGAAAGGCGGTACCGGACTGGGGTTGTCCATCGCCAACCGGTTCATCCAGGCCCATGGTGGGGGTATCAAGGTGGACAGCACACCCGGCGAGGGCACGACCTTCTCCGTAATCCTCCCCAGGCCTTCCGCTGAGTAGACTTCATGGTTTGACAATCTCCAGCGATTGCGGTAAATTGATAAGTGAAATAGGAACTGTTCCTGATTTGGAGGAGACATGGAAACCAGACAGCATCGGATGACACGCCAACGGAAGGTCATTCTGGACACATTGAGACGCCTGAAAACACATCCCACGGCGGACGAAGTATTCAGTATTGTCCGCAAACAACTGCCCCGGATTTCCCTGGGAACCGTTTACCGGAACCTGGAGCTGTTGACCGAACAGGGCATGGTCCGGAAACTGGAAACCGCCGGCACGCAGAAACGATTTGACGGCGACACTTCGCGCCATGACCATATCAAGTGCATCCGTTGCGGAAGAATCGATGATTTGATGGTTCCGCTGCCCGAACTCCCCGAAGAACAGATGACCGATACGGCCTATGAAGTTCTGGACTATAACCTGGAACTCCTCGGTATCTGCCCTGACTGCCAGAAGCACAGTCTGTAAGACACCACGCTGCGGCGTTGAAAATCACCGCCGATGACACTACAATGGAATCACGCAGAACCGGAACATGCTGTCACCATCTGAATCAATCATATTTTTAGGGGGATGACGTGAAATTTACCAGTGCCAATGATCTACTGGACTTTGCCATTTCTGAAGAACTGAAAGCCGCTGATTTTTACCGTTCACTGGCGGAAAAAATGGACCGCCCCTGGATGAAAAAGACGTTCCTGGATTTTGCCCAGGAAGAGCTGGGACACAAGGCCATCCTGGAAGGACTCAAGGATGGTGGTGACCTGTCACCGCTGGACCAGCAGATTCCGGATATGAAGATCCTGGAAACCGTCAGCAAATCTCCCGATGAAAATACGGATGACCTCAATTACAAAGATGCCCTGCTGATTGCCATGAAGGCCGAGAAAGAAGCATTCATGCTGTACAGCTCCCTGGCGGACATGACGGCTGATGAACGGAGCAAGTCTATCCTGAATCGCCTGGCCCAGGAAGAGGCCAAGCATAAACTGAGATTTGAACTGGAGTACGACGAGATCGTGCTCCGTGAAAACTAGATAACTCACTGACAAGAAAGGAAGTGTTTCCATGATGAAACCCAGTCTTGAAAAAGCAATGAATGAACAGATCAACGCGGAATTCCATTCCGCATTCATCTACCTGTCCATGGCTGCATACTTCAAATCACTCAACCTGGACGGTTGTGCCCACTGGATGAACCTCCAGTATGCGGAAGAAGTTGAACATGCCATGAAGTTTATTGATTTCCTCAATGATCGCGGCGGACGGGTGTTGCTCACCACGCTGGATGCGCCCGACCAGGAATGGAACTCGCCCCTGGCGGCATTTGAAGCGGCTTACGCCCACGAACAGTATATTACCGGGCGGATCAACGACCTGGTGGCCCTGTCCATCAAGGAAAACGACTATGCATCCCATTCCTTCCTCCAGTGGTTCGTCAACGAACAGGTGGAAGAGGAAGCCACGGTGGACGGCATTGTCCAGAACCTGAAAATGATGGAAGGGGACAAGCGCGGGCTGTTCATGATTGACCGGGAACTGGGCGGACGGACGGAAGAAGCAGAGGAAGCGTAACATGAAGGAAAGCCGGGTTACAAAATTCCAGGCGGACCGTGAAACGCTGAATGAAACCGTGATGAAGTATGCCGGACGCAACCTCAAGCGGTTTTACTCGCTGGACAGCCAGGTGTATCATGCAGGTGCACTCAATGTTCAGACCAAGGAACTGCTGGGATTTGTGGCCTCGCTGGTCTTGCGTTGTGATGACTGCATTACCTATCACACCATCCGGTGTCACGAGGAAGGCGTCACCAGCGATGCGTTTGAAGAGGCCGTTACCATCGGGCTGGCCGTAGGCGGATCTATTACCATTCCCCACATCCGCCGATGCATGCAGGTCTGGGAAGAGCTGAATGAGAACGAACAGGATGGGAAATCATCCTGAAACGGTGTGAAATCCTCACCCGCATAGCGGGTAGAGATTGAATACGGAGGAATCCATGAAGAAGTATATCTGTGACGTTTGTGGCTACATTTATGACCCCGCTGTGGGCGACCCCGACAATGGCGTTGAAGCCGGTACCAGCTTCGAAAACATCCAGGAAGACTGGCTGTGCCCGCTGTGCGGCGTCGGCAAAGAAGACTTCTCAGTATACGAAGACTGATCAGACTGATCATGGGCGGGCATAATGCCCGCCCGCTTCATGAATTTCCCAATTAAACGAAATACCAGGGCGCTCGTGCCCTGATCTCGGAGGAGATATGGCTGTACGAAAGCTGAAGGAGCGTGTTCTGGAAGTCGGTGCCATTCACTGGGACCGGGAACTGTTTGATGAACTGGTTCATCTGCCCGATGGCACCAGCTACAATGCATACGTTGTCCAGGGCAGCGAAAAAACGGTACTGATCGATTCGGTGGATCCGGAGAAAATCCATATCCTGATGCAGAACCTGACCGATGCGGGTATCGACAAGCTGGATTATGTTGTTGCCAACCACGCGGAGCAGGATCATTCCGGCGGCATCCCTGCCATCCTGGATCGGTATCCGGAAGCCCGGGTGGTTACCAATCCCAAGTGCCAGGCCATGCTCATCGACCATCTCCACATCCCGGAAGACAAGTTCGTGGTGGTTCAGAACAAGGAAACCATTTCACTGGGCGACAAGACCCTGGAGTTTATTCTGACCCCGTGGGTCCACTGGCCGGAAACCATGGTCACCTATCTCCACGAAGACCGCATCCTGTTCCCCTGCGATTTCTTCGGCGCCCACCGGGCGGCCAGCAACCTGTTCGTCACCAACGAATCCAAGGTGTACTATGGGGCTAAACGGTATTATGCCGAGATCATGATGCCCTTCCGGGTCAACATCCAGCGTCACCTGAAAATGCTGGAAGACTATGATATCGACATGATCGCACCCAGCCACGGTCCGGTATACGATCGGCCGGAATTCATCATCAACGCCTATCGGGAATGGGTTTCAGATGACGTCAAGAACAAGGTACTGGTTCCCTACGTGTCCATGCATGGCAGCACAAAGGCCATGGTGGACCACTTTATCAGCCGGCTCATCGACCATGACATCCAGGTCAAGGTGTTCAACCTGACCACCGCTGACATGGGTGAATATGCCATGGAGCTGGTGGACGCCGCAACCGTGGTGTTCGGCACCCCGTTTGTGCTGGTGGGGGCGCACCCCGCCGTGGTCTATGCCGCTTACTTCACCGGCGCGCTCCGTGCCAAAATCAAGCATTGCGGTATCATCGCGTCTTACGGATGGGGCGGCAAGGTGGTGGATCAGCTGAAATCATTGATTGAACCGGTGAAGACCGAACATTTTGAGCCTGTTCTGTCACAGGGTATGCCGCGGAAGGAAGAATTCGACCACCTGGACAAGCTTGCGGCCCTGATTGCCGAACGGCACAAGGCGCTGGGGATCACCTGATCGACTCAACCTGCGAATGAACCAGAACGGCGGGCACCGGTTGTCCGTCGTTTTTTTATTGGAGTCCCAGCTCCTTTCTCAGCTGGATCACCCGTTGCCGACTCAAACCCAGCAGCCGGGCACTCCGGCTGTTGTTATATCCTGTCTGCTCCAGCGCATCCTTTACGAAATCCCGCTGGAATGCCCGGGTCGCCTGTTTCAGTTCACCGGCATACCCCTGCTTCACAGGGCGGATATAGTCGGGCAAATGCTCCGGTTCAATTTCCACCGCATCTCCCACGTTCACAATAGCGGCCATCATCATGTTCTGCAGTTCACGGATGTTCCCCCTGAACTGGTGGGATCGAACCAGGGCCTCCGCTGAAGGCGATAACTCCTTGCCCCTGCCTCCCTCCAGTTGTTCCAGGAAGTGTCTGGCCAGCAGACCCACATCTTCCCGCCTGTCATTGAGTGAAGGGACATCGATCCGAAACCCGGTGATCCGGAAATACAGGTCTTCCCGGAATGAACCATCCTCAATGGCCGCCTCCAGTTTCCGGTTGGTGGCAAAAACGAACCGGGCGTCCACCTTGCGGGGTTTGCTTTCTCCCAGGCGGAAATATTCCTTTTCCTGCAATACACGCAGTAGTTTTGCCTGCGTGGTTAACGGCATTTCACCGATTTCGTCCAGGAATACCGTTCCGGAACCTGCGGATTCCAGCAAACCGGCCCGGGTCACCTGGGCACCGGTAAACGCCCCCCGGACATGGCCGAACAGTTCGCTTTCAATCAGACTTTCGGGCAATGCCGCACAGTTTACGGCCAGGAACGGGCGACCTTTCCGGGGAGAACATTCATGGACTGCACGGGCCGTCAATTCCTTACCGGTGCCACTTTCTCCGGTAATCAATACCGGAAAATGGAAAGATGCCGCCTTCCGGATCCTGTTTTTCAGTTGAACGACCGGCGCGGACCGTCCCTTGATCAGGGAAAGAAACGGACAGCTGTCCCGGTCGATTTCGATCACGGACTGTACCGTCCGGGGAATTCCCACCGCCGCGATACAGGACACGATCATTCGGAGCTCTGAGCGGATATCATCGTCCGGCTCCAACTCACACAACAATGCCACCTTACCGCGCTCGTCCACAATCAGGCTCCGGTCTTCAGGCACTGTATCCGCGTCACTGGAAACGGTCAGTCTTCCGACACCCAGCCACTCCCCGATTTCAGCCAGCACTTCATGAAAACTGGCCGGCTCCCGCTCCCGCCCATGGCGGATCAGGCGGGTCATCAATTCTGTCAACTCACGGGACGCCAGTTGTCGGCCCGATGCAACCGTATACTTCCGATAGGATTCGGTCATTTCCGGATTGTAGGTTCTGACCGCTGCATAATCATCCCGGATCGACCGGGGACTCACCATGCGTAAAAGCCCGGGATAGCGCTCCAACAACAGAGAACGGGAAAATACCCGGGTGTGGACATGCTCCGCAGAACCCAGGTCTTCATAGCAACTGAGCACCGTTCCGGCGGACCGTTCCCGGCTCAGGCAACGCAACACCCGCAGAAACAACCGGTCATCCGGGTGCAGTGCCGGTGCGCTGATTTCATCAAGCAGGACGTCCAGTTCATCATACCGGGCCTGACGTAACAGGAGGCTGGCCTTGAGGAACCGGATGTCTTCCCGCCATTTTTCCTGCTTTTCCGTCAATTGCTCCAGGCGTTCAATTTCCTGTTCTGCCAGGTTGAAATCCCCACTGTCCACTGCCACGTGTCCGCGCATATAGTGGACACCGGGAATCTCCCGGAGAAAATTGTGTTCCCGGGACAGTGTGCCGGCTTCCACCAGCAACCGGTCGGCATCCGCGCAATTTCCACGATAGGCTTCGATCTTGGCCAGCGACTTCAGGTTGTACACCTGGTGCAACGTGTCGCCGGATTCCCGATTCCGTTTCAAGTCCGCAACAAGAACATCCTCTGCGATATCCAGCTTGCACAGGTGAATGGCCACCAGGGCCATGTTGTAACTCACCGCCTCGTGATGGAAACGGTTCCCGAGGTCCGCAAAGATATCCATCGCTTCCAGGTAGTGGGCCTCCGCGGAAACATAATCCCGTAACCGGAAAAAAAGATTGCCCAGCCGCTTGCGGATCAACCCTTCCTGATGACGATCCTGTTGTTGTTCTGTCAATTCAAGGGCCTGTTCCAATAATTGCCGGGCCCGGATCGGGTCCCGGGTAAATGCCCATTCCCCGAGATATGCCATGTACTGGGGGTCTGTTTTCGCCCGGTCCCCCAGTTGTTCCAACGCCTGATGCAAGCCATCCAGGTCATGGGATAACAGCAGGTATTCCAGTTTGTACAGGCCCGCCAGCCGGGCAGGGTCAAACGTCAACCCCAGTCGATATTGAACCAGGTGATAAATGTCCGGATACCATTCCTGCTCATCGCACAACGCACGGACCGCCTCAAAGCGTCCGCATTCATAGAGGGATTCCAGCAATGGCCCACGAACCAATGATATGGCCCGTTCCCGGTGACCGGGTTCCATCAGGGTGTCCGCAGCCAATTCAAATCGGCCGGCAGCAAAATGGAGCAATCCGGCCCCGATGCCGGTATCCCCCCGCTGCCCGGCATGGAACGACCACTGGTGACGGAACGGACTGGTCTCGATTTCTGCAATCAATCGTTTCAGGTCGTCCGTTTGACCATCTTCCACAGCAGCGGCCAGGGACAACTCAACTGCTGACGGTTCCACGGGCGCCTGTTTCTCATCACAGGCACCCCCTTCCACCAGGCAGCTCAACCGCCCCAGGCCCAGGTCAGGCCGCTGGAGCAACTGTCCCAGGTGGGACATCCAGGTAAAGTGGGACATGACTCCACTGTAAAACATCAGGGTGTATGGCCGATCCGGGTCCCAGACCGAGACATCCGGTTCCGAATGGTGTGCCGCAACCGATTCAGGACTGTCTGCCAGAATGGCCAGCTTGAAATCAAAATGCGCCCCGAGCCATCGGAACAGGGCGAGCGAAGCCGCATCCATCGTGGCCGCCGATTCAGACCACCGAAGCTGATCGGACCACTGGAATCCGTCCATCACGTGGCGTTCCAGCAGGGCAACGGCGTGGGCAGACGGCATACCATCCCCGATTGCACCATCCGGCATCGCAAGGAACTCGTGGGCATTGACAAACCGTCGGTAGCTGCCAAACGAAACGGGGGGATGATCACCCAGGAAACCACCCGGAAATCCCATGGCCCGCATCGCGGATATTCCCACATGATTGGCCGGAAACACCGTCACGAGGGTATCCGGCTTGCCTTCGGACAGTGAGAACCGCCAGGACAGGTAGCGTGTGTCAAAATCGGGTTCCCCGGTACAATCCAGGATATCGCGGCGGGCATGCATCAAGGACCGGTTGGCCGATTGTAACTTCTCCACGGACTCGCTGAACGTCCGTGGATAATTCATCATCAGTTCGGTGAGCGGCCGGGACTCCGTGTCCGCTTTTCTGCGAAGAATGCACAGGCGAAGGGAACGGTACAACCGGTCCAGTATGACCGACTCATCAAAATCGATCCAACGGTTCTTCCCAGACAGTAGAAACAGCCGATGGTCCGCTGTCTCCCGCAGATCGTCCGGTGACCATTGATCGGGCATCCGGTCCAGCCATTTACAATGGAAGGCAGCGTTCAGCAATTGAAGCGCGTCCCCGAATGCCCGTTCAACCGGCACACGTTGATTCCGCGACCGGACAGGGACACCCCGTTCCAGCCGGTTATCGAAGAAAAAGAGAGACGCCGCTGTCATTGATGACTGAGCAGACGGTCATAATCCGGCAAACGCCAGAGATCCCGTGCTGTTTCCTCCTCCAGAAAGTCGATTTCATCCCTGAGGTCTGCCATTAAGGGCAATAGATGAGATCGGCTGTACAGTGCGCGCGCTTCCCCTTCCAGCTCATGAAGGGCTTCCAGTTCCTTGGTCAGGTTGGCGGAAAGGGCATCCATCTTCTTGACGCCTTCCCGGAACCGATCCAAAACGGATGAACCCAGTGTTTCCAGGTCGCTGATCTGCAATGCCAGCGCCGGGCGAACATCCTTGCGAATCAATTTCTGCAACGTCCGTGCTTCAATTTCCACCTGGGTGGCATATTGCTCCAGTTTGATTTCATACCGGGCGTTCAACTCGGTCCTGTTCAGAATACCGGTTTCCATCAGGAAAGCGGATTCCCTGGGATCCGCAAACGCCGCTTTCAGCGCTTCCGGTGTTGTTTTCCAATTGGACAGGCCCCGCTTTGCCGCCTCCTGTTCCCACTCCCGGCTGTAGCAGTTGCCATTGAACACCACCCGGTGACTCTCGCCCAGTATCCGGGAAAGCACCACCAGGATTGTCTCCTCCAGTGAACCGTTTAAACCGCGCTGTTCCCGGATCGCTGCAGTCAGGTCCCGGAGGCTTTCCGCCATGGCCGCATTGAGCACGGTATTGGGGAACCCCAGCGCCTGGGACGAGCCCAACGCCCGGAATTCAAACTTGTTTCCGGTAAATGCCAACGGAGAGGTCCGGTTCCGGTCGGTATTGTCCTTCTGAATCTGCGCCACGTATCGGAGTCCGGCTTCCAGCAGTTCCTGGCTTTCCAGCTCCTGCAACGTCCCCTCCTTCAGTTTCTGGAGAACGTCTCCCAGGGCTGACCCCACGAACACCGACATGATGGATGGGGGCGCTTCATGTCCGCCCAACCGGTGGTCATTGGAGGCAGACGCAACGGAGGCACGCAGGAAAACCTCATGCCGATGAACCGCCTGGATAAATCCCACCAGGAAACTCAAGAAGCGGACAAATTCACGCCGATTCTTACCGGGACTGAAATAGTTGGTTCCCGCATGATCACCAATGGACCAGTTGTTATGCTTGCCGCTGCCGTTCAGTTCCTTGAAGGGTTTCTCGTGGAGCAGCAGGGCGAAACCATGTTCCGCCGCCTTGCGCTTCAATACCATCATGGTCAGCTGATTGTGATCCGCCGCGATGTTCACTTCCTCGAAAACCGGCGCGATTTCATACTGACAGGGGGCCACTTCGTTGTGGCGCGTCTTGCACGGAACGCCCAACCGGTACAGATCCAGTTCCACGTCTTCCATGAACGCCTTCACATCGGACTGGATACTGCCGAAATAATGATCGGACAGCTTCTGACCCCTGAGCGGCTGCGCCCCCACCAGCGTCCGGCCGGTCACCATCAGGTCTTCCCGCTGATGATAGGATTCCTTGCGGATCAGATAATATTCCTGTTCCGCCCCGCTGGTCACCACGATCCGGTCCGGAACCGGTTCCTCCAGTGCACCCAGCAAGTCCTTGACCGCTTCTTCCAGCACCTGTGTGGAGCGGATCAGGGTGGATTTCTTGTCCAGAGAGTCGCCGTTGTAGGAAAAGAACACGGAAGGAATACAGAGCGTATTGGTCTGTTTTCCTTTTACGATAAAGCAGGGACTGGCCGGGTCCCAGGCCGTGTAGCCCCGGGCCTCGAACGTGGTCCGGGTGCCGCCGCTGGGCAGGGAAGACGCATCCGGCTCCCCCTGCATCAGCTCGCTGGCGAAGAACCGCTCAATGGGGGTTTGGCCATCATGAAACTGCAGAAAGGCATCATGCTTTTCCGCCGTCTGGCCGGTCAACGGGTGAAACCAGTGGGTGTAATGGGTGGCATTGTTCTCAATCGCCCATTCTTTCAACGCATGAGCAATGCACTCGGCAACCTCACGGGTCATGGGTTCGCCCCGGGTGATGGTTTCCCGGAACCGTTGAAATACGTCAAACGAGAGTTTCTCCCGCATGACCTGCTCATTGAATGTCAATGAACCGTAAATATCTGAAATTTTCATCGGGACACCGTCACCGACTGCGCCCCGGGAACGGGTACCGGATCGGCCTTCTTGCCGCAACCCACGGTCGCCAGCAACAATACGCCCAAGAGGATGATCATCATCTTTCGCACAGGAGCCTCCATGTAATGGTTTGGAGGTATGATACCCCAAACCAACCCAGTTTCAAGGCCCACGGGAAAGAAAACAGCAGAATCGGGAACCGACAAAAAAACGGGCCTACCGTCGGAACGGCAGGCCCGCGTTCGCTATATCAGGGAGAAACCGAATTATTCCTTGATTTTGCCCGCCTTCTTCAGCTCGTCATACCAGTCCGGACGCAGGTGCTTGATTTCTTCCACCGGCATTTTTCCGTCCAGGAAGGTCATATCAAGCGGATAGATATCCGGATTGAAAATCACGAAGAAGAAATGCCACACAAAGATCGCCAGCGTGGCCAGTATGGCTTCAAAATAGTGGATCGTTTCCGAAACCTTGATGCTCCAACCGGGGAATATCTGTGCGGTCAGTTCCGGGAACCACAATACCAGGCCGGTAAGAATCATCACCACAGTGCCCCACATCAATGCCAGGTATTCCATCTTCTCCATGTAGGTGGTTTTGCCAAAACGGGGACGCTCATCCGTACGGGCCAGCATGAAATTCAGGTTCTGTTTGAAATCCCGAATATCCTTGGGACGCGGCAGCATGGCAATGAACGCCCGCCGGTCAGCCTTCCCCATGATGATGCGGATGACATGCGCCAGGAACAGGCCGATCATCACAACACCGGCAATCCGGTGGATCAGGGAACGCGCACCTTCACTGAGCCAGAACGTGAGCCAGCTGAACACTTCCATATGACTGAACCGGAGAGAGAAGCCTGTTATTACCAGCGTAAAGAAGGCCAGCAGGTTGATGGTATGCAGGACAATCTGCCCCCGGGTCATCCGCTGGATAAACGATTCCGTCTTGCGATGACGCCAGCTGCGAATAACTGCGCCCAGCCAATACAGGAAGTTGTGCAGCAACATACCGCCGATCACCAGCAGGATCAGCCAGATATACGCCTGCTTGACATAGTAGTTGATGATGTTTCCGGTCTTGAGACTGGACTTATGGTCATAACTGGCTGCAAAAGTCTCATCGGCACCTTCATGGCAGTTGCTACAGGTATTGGTAATCTGCGTGTAATGGGTTGTGGACTCGGGGTCCTCAGACCGCATGATTTTGTGTGTGGTGTGACAATCCACACAGGTGGCCGCTTCCTCACTGCCCATGGCGCCGGCCATGGAATGGTAGGAATCCCGGTAGGTAGAACCGATATAATCGTCCAGGCCATACCGCTCAATCAGTCGTTTATCTTCATGGCAGGAAAGACAGATATCTTCCGATACCTTCAACTTTCCGGTCAACGCCTCCGGACTGTCGGTCGACTTGATGAAATGGGAATTGTGACAACAGGTACAGGTAGGTGACTCGTCCCAACCCCGGAAGACAGCCTGGCCATGGACACTGATTTCATACTCCTCCTGAATCGTCCCATGACACTCACCGCAAGTCTTACTCAGGTTCAACCGGTGCACCGGGGAATCCGGATCGTTCTGCCGCTTCATCGCGTGGCTGCCATGGCAGCTGGAACAAGTCGCAACTGCGTTTCCGTCTTCATCCTTTTTCAGATAATGGGCACTATTTGTGTAGTGCTCAATGATGCTGTGTTGCGGCGGCAGGTGTTTGAACTGGTCCAGGTTGGGACATGCCTTACCGGCCGACGCGCCCAGCTCATCCGGTTCCGCATGGCAACGGCTGCACATGGCCACGATCAGATCGGCATTGCCACTGACCGGGTTTTCCATATCCAGTTCATGAATATTCCAGTGACACTGCCAGCATGTCAATTCCGCGTGCAGGCTGGTCTTGTGTTCTTCTTCCACATCTTCATGGCACATGGTGCAGGACACTGGTTGCAGATTCATCGGATGTTCATCAAAATCCGTATCCGCCCCTTCATGGCAGTCAATACAGGCCATGTCCCCATGAATCGACTGGGCATACGCCTCCATGTTAATCGCCGGTTCCCCATCCTGATCATGACAGTCCGTGCACGCAAAATCATCCTGCGCGAACGACACCATGGCCACCAGGAAAAGCAGCAATACCCCCCACGGTTTTCTCATCGGTTTCTCCATTATCGGTTGCTTGGTTGAGTTTCGGTTAGTAGTCGGTGAGCCCGGTAACGCACGCAGTTGCACAGATGCACATATTCTAAAATGGCGTGTTTCAATCTTCAACAATACCCCCCCGGTACCCCTGGATTTCCACCCATTTCTTGCGCCCTTCTAAGACTAATATAAGCCTTCCGGTGTAGAAATTCCAGTGTCAATAACATGCGTGCATGCGCACTTTCTTATGTCATGCTATACTGGTTTCCGGAGGAAAACCAACCCATGAACAGGAATCTTGCCTGCCTGCTCACATCTCTCACCCTGCTCATGACACTGTCATGCGAGTTCCACCTGTCTTCCCGGGACACCCCCCATCCCACTCTGGTAACCGGACCCCTGGGGAACCGGTTTGTCCAGATACCGGCCGGCACGTTCCACCGGGGCAGCACCCATCTGGACCGTTTTCGCAACCCGGATGAAATGCCCGCCCGTGAGATCACCCTGACAAGCGATCTATACATCGGCGAAACAGAAGTGACCACGGGTCTGTTCAGTGAATTCCTCCTGGCAACCGGCTACGATATGGGAGAAGCCGGACAAATACTGATAACCTGTGACGATAACCTGCCGGCCCACAATGTCTCCTGGCGCGATGCCCAGGCCTTCATCCAATGGCTCAACACCCGGACCCGGGAAGCCGTTTACCGACTGCCCACCGAGACCGAATGGGAATATGCCTGCCGGGCGGGCTCCCGATCCATGTACTTTTTTGGTGACCGATTCGGGGAGCTGGACCGGTTTGCCTGGTACTGGAAAAACGCTGACAGGCAACCCCAGCCGGTGGCCACACGAGAGCCCAATCCATGGGGTCTCTATGATGTCTATGGAAATGTGTATGAGTGGACATCCGACTGGTATCGCAGTGACAGTTATCGGGCCGGTGAAACGGTGGATCCCGTGGGACCGGAAACCGGCCGGAACCGGGTACTGAGGGGCGGCGGGTGGTCCTGCAACCCGGACAACTGTCGGTCAGCCTACCGGAACCATGCGCCGCCGGATAAACGGGCACCGGCCATCGGCTTCCGCCTGGTTATGGAGCCCGTTCTGCGTTAGCATATTCAGATATTTTTATGTATCAGTTTGTGAAATTCTGGTACAATAGTACGGAAAGCAATTTGCCTCGGGGGGGGTATGGATAACAAGCAGTATCTACGCTTCACGCTGAATGAACGGATTCAGCACATGATCATCTTTCTGACGTTCGTGTTGCTGTTTCTGACCGGGTTCTCACTCAAGTATGGAACAACGGAAACCGCGGGATTTCTGATCCGCCTGATGGGCGGCATGGAAAACCGCACGTTACTCCATCGTATCGGTGCAATCGGGCTGATGGCTGTCGGACTCTACCACATCCTCTACATGCTGCTCACTGCACGCGGCAGGGATCAGGGAAGGGCCATCATGTTACGCAAAGCCGATTTCGGTAACATTGCCACCGGCATGAAAAATCTCTTTGCCAGAACTCAAACACCGATCAGCGCCGGACGATACACCACCCGGCAGAAGATCCAGTATTGGCTGGTCTTCCTGGGTTCTGCTTCCATGGGCGTATCCGGACTGCTCATGTGGTTTCATGACCGGACCATCGCCATGTTCTCCAAATGGTTCTGGGACCTGATGCTGGTCATTCACAGCCAGGAATCCATGTTGATCTTCCTGGTGATTCTGATCTGGCACCTGTATGACGTGCACCTCAGGGACGCATTCCCCATGGACGGGTCCTGGCTTCATGGCCGGATGTCACTGGATCGCCTGAAGCAAAACCATCCGGCTGAATATGAGCGAATGGTAAAAGAAGGGGAGATCAAGGATGCGTAGTCGAATTTTCGCCCTGTTGCTGCTGGGGTGCATCTCAATTCCCACGACCGCGCAAACCGTAATCCGGAAATGTATCATCTGTCACCAGAAACCGGACCTGGTAAAGGTGCTGCCCAGCGGTATTGAGAAATCCATGTTTGTGGACCGCCACGCGCTCAACGACTCTGTTCACGGAAACCTGAAGTGCCAGGATTGTCACGTTGACGTTACCGTTATCCCCCACCAGGACATTCGTATCGCAAAGGTCAACTGCCAGCGGTGCCATTTCAACGGCAATAATATGGATGTGCCGGACTCTCCCATGTATGACGACTTCAGCCGATCCATTCACGGCATCAAGCTTGCCGAAATGGACCCCAAGGCACCGGACTGCCAGTCCTGCCACGGCAACCACGATATCCGCAAGGCATCGGATCCGGACTCCATGGTTCACAAGACAAACGTATCCCACACCTGCGGCATCTGCCATGTCAAGGAACTGGAAGATTTTGCCGGCAGTGTGCACGGCGTTGCCATTCTGGAAAAGAACATTCAGAATGTACCGGTCTGCACCGACTGCCACGGCAAACATAATGTGTTTTCATCCGACATGTCCGTTTCCCGCACCAATATTCAGAATGTTCCGGATACCTGCAAAGCCTGCCATACAGATTTTGCCCTGATGCAGGAATTCAACCTGGACACCGAACAGGCGGATACCTATACAACAAGCTTCCACGGAGTGGCATTGAAGTTCGGAGAGGTCACCGTTGCCAACTGTGCCAGCTGCCACGGCACCCACACCATCCGGACCCAGGACGATCCCCAGTCATCCATTCACCCGAACCATATCCCGGCCACTTGCGGGAAGTGCCATAAGGGCGCCAATGAAAACTTCGCCAGGGGAAGGATTCACCTGGATCCGACACGGAAGGAATCCGGCCTGGTTTACTACATTTCCAACTTTTTCATCTGGCTGACCACGTTGACCATGATCGCCCTCTTTATTCATATCTTCCTCGACCTGCGTCGACGGTTGAAAGTACGCAAAGAACACCATGCCGCCAAGGAGAACCGGTCATGAACACGGAAAAGATGAAGTCGATTATTTCCGCCCGGGTCGCTGAAACGGTTCTGGCTGATCTCCGCAAGGACTACAAGATACCCGGCGGACGAAAAGGCCGCACCTTCCGAAGGGAAATTGAAAACCTGACCTATATCGAAATTGACCGGCTTTTCACCGAAACTGCAACGCAAGTGGAACAGCAGGTTCAGCCGCGGGTACGGGAAAAGATGGTCGAGTTGCTGAAAGCCGATGAATCCGAGTCCGGACGCACGTTCCGGCGTTTCAACAAGAATATTCTGTCACAGCACTGGATAATGGCCGTCAGCGTCATTATCCTGATCATTACCGGTATGCCCATCAAATTTGCTGACGCTTCATTCTCCGCACTGATTCTCAAGCTGATGGGCGGTATCGAAGTCAGCCGTTTTCTGCACCGGCTGGGTGCTACCGGTTTGATCCTGGTTTCGTTCTACCACCTGTTCTACATCATTTTCATCCCCGAAGGCCGCCGCAATTTCAAACTGATGCTGCCCACCCTGAAGGATGCCCAGGACGCCGTTACCAATATTAAGTATTACCTGGGGATCACCAAGGAAAAACCAAGGTTCGGCCGGTATTCCTACATGGAAAAATTCGACTATTGGGCCGTGTACTGGGGATGCATCATCATGATCTGTTCCGGCACCATCCTGTGGTTCAACAATTTCTTCATGCGGAACTTCCCGTTGATCGTCCAGCACATCGCCAAGATCATGCATTCGGATGAAGCGCTGCTGGCAACCCTGGCCATCGTGTTCTGGCACATGTACAATGCCCACCTCAATCCCGAAAAATTCCCGGCCAACATGGTGATTTTCACAGGTACATTGACCGAAGAAGAGATGATTGACGAGCATCCGCTTGAATATGAAGAAATCCTGGAACAGGAGAGGGGAGGCAAGGATGACTAAAACCAGTCATATCGTCTGGGCAATTGTTTTCCTGTTTACAATCATTGTGATATTGCCCTCGATTTATGTCAGTGTCCGTTCATCGGACCCCGAATTCTGCCTGTCCTGTCACTATGAAAAGCCGTTCTATGAATCCTGGAAGGAATCCACCCACTCCGATATTGCCTGCATTGCGTGTCACCCCAACCTCCGTTACCGGATGCCCTGGCTCACATTCCGATACATGACCGGGCTTTATGACATGCAGACCCATGCGGACGTGGAAACAGATACCTGCCTGGCATGTCACGACCGTGAAACACTCTTCACGGAACCGGTTCAGCTGGCTGACGAAAAGTCATTCAGCCACAAACAGCACCTGAGTGAACCCCTGCGTGGCGTGGAATTGCGATGCGCATCCTGCCACTCCCATATCGTGCAGGGAAACCACAAGTCCGTGGAGGAAACGGTGTGTTTCAATTGCCACTTCATGGGCGCATCCCCGGCCGATTCCATCACCGGATGTGAATCCTGTCACGGCACACCCAAGGAAACGGTCATGCACCATGGCTTCTCCTTCAACCACAGCAAGTATCTGAAACTGGGCATGGAATGCGGCGAATGCCACCTGAAGGTCACCGAAGGCACCGGACAGATGCAGCCGGGCGCCTGCCATACCTGCCACGTTGAACCCGCGGAAAACGTGTCACGGGAACAGGTCCACGAAATCCACGTGTCCGGTTCCGGCATTGATTGCTTTGAATGTCACGGCGACATTGAGCACGGAAACCTGGAAATGGTCCGAACGTTCAACGTGGCCTGCACCGATTGCCACGAAAACCTCCATGGCGCGCAGAAGGCTTTGTACATGGGCGTGGGCGGAGAAGGCATCGGCGACTATCCCAGCCGGATGTTTGCCGCCCAGGTAACCTGCGATGGTTGTCATACCGATCACCAGGCAACCGTAAATGCTTTCGCCACAGAATCCACAGGCAAACCCGATCCACAAACCTGTGTGGAATGCCATGAACCGGGGTATGACAGCATGCTGGACGACTGGGACCGTGCATTCCCGAAGCTGTTGAACTATGTGGATAACCGGATACGGAACGCCACACCCCGGGCAAAATCAACCGACGCACGGGCCGCCATGGAACTGGTAAAGAAGAACCTGGACCTGGTCAAGTATGGCCAGCCGGCCCACAACGTGGAATACGGCGTAAAATTACTCCAATTCAACGTCAATGAACTGGATAAGATTGACCGGAAACCGGTCAGCCATCGACCGGCTGAGCTCCGGGCACCGGACGCATATTGCGCTTCCATGTGTCACAACAGGCTCGGCATGCCGGAAGACCTGCTGTTTGAAGAAATCGCATTCCCCCACGAAACCCATATGATCGCCGTAAGCGAAGATTGCGGGTACTGCCACAGTGTTGAACATCACGGTGAAACCACACTCAGCCTGCAACAATGCAACACCTGCCACCACGTGGAACTGGATGACGTGGAAGACCGTTGCATTGACTGCCATGGTACCGAAGCCGCCTTCTACGAAGGTCGACTGGCCCTGCACGAAGAAGGGGACCCCAACTATATGCTGGACAGCGTGGGATGCCTGGATTGTCATGATGTAACAGCCGGCGAACCCATTACGCTGGCAACCGTACGCCAGACCTGCATTGACTGCCACGACGAGGACTACGGCGACATGATGGACGATTGGGTCGCCACCGGTCTGGGACACCGGAAAGACCTGGCCGACAGACTCAAGGAACTGGAAACATTGGCCACCAACGGAAAGACCATCACAAAGGCGGATGCAAAGATTGTTGAAGCGGAATTCAAGAAATTCAAGGCCGTTCATGCGATCTTCAAACGTCATGGTTTCCTGCATAATCCGGACTATGCGGACCAGCTGAACGATGTGGCGATGGAGAGCTACAACACCATTCTCGAAATCCTCAAATAGGTAAAGGGGGGCCTTCGCCCCCCCCTTTTTTCACTCCCTGCAACAGCTGTACTGTCTGATATACTGAAGGGTAATGAGAATACTTCTTATTATTTCAACGGTAATGACGATACTGGTTTCGATTGCGGTGCCCTGCCACGGGCAATCACTGCCCTTGCGCAGCTACACCACCCAGGACGGACTGGCTTCTTCCCAGGTGAACACCATCGGGCAGGACCACCATGGCTATCTGTGGTTCGGATGCACCGGGGGCGTTTCCCGGTTTAACGGCATTTCATTTCAAACATATCGGCAGACTGAAGGTCTCCCCCATGAAAGCTGCCTGCGCATCGCCGTTGATAAAGAAGGCACCGTATGGGTCCGGACACTGACCGGCCTGGCCTATTTTGACGCGGTGCAGGATCGTTTCGTTCCTTACGGACCCGAATCTGAAATCATCGACATAGCGCCCTGGAAGGATGGGTTGGCCGTCCTCACCCGTGACCGGGAGATATTCTCCGGAAACAGAAACCGGCCATGGACCGCCCGTGCATTGCCCGACGACCGAGAATGGGTTTCGCTGGCAAACCACCGGGACAGGTTATTTCTGTCAGACCGGCAGCATGGTATCGCGGAAGTACAGGACGCCGCAGTCACATCCATTCTGGAACACCCGGGCATTGCGTCCATCGGGTCTTCATCAAAACGGCTGCTCGTGATCACCCCCACCCGCCTGTATGCATTTGATCCGGAATCCGGACAGACACGCGCACTTTCACCGGAACTGGGAACCCGGGAACTGATTCGATCCGCCACCATCATGCCGGATGATACCGTCTGGATCGGTACCAATACGGGCGCCTATCGGATTCGAAACAATGAAGTGGAACGATTTGACGAAACATCCGGCATCCCGGGCGTCCCGGTATGGACCATGTACCAGGACAGGGATGGCATTCTCTGGCTGGGCGCCAACCACGGCGTGGGCAAACTCCCCTCACAAGACCTGCGCGTCTACAACGAACTGGACCAAGCCCCGGCAACCAGCGTCATCTGCTTTGCTGCAGACCCGGTGGAAAACGGGTTATTCATCGGCAGTACCGCCGGTCTGTTCCATCTGGACAACGAGGGGACAGTCTCCACGCTGCCCTATCCTTATTTCCAGCAGTATCCACCCTGGGCCGTGGTTCCGAACCGTTCAGGCGGACTGTGGGTCGGAACGGAAGGCGGTGGTGTCGTCCATGTCCAACAGAAACGGTTGACGGTATACAACCGTTCCAACGGCACATTGCCCTGCGACAACGTCACGGATTTGAAATTGAAACCGGACGGCACACTGCTGGTCGCCTGCAAGGAAGGCCTGGCTATCCGAAAACCGGATGGCACCTGGCATCGCATGACCCGGGGAGAGGCACTCCCTGTTTCCTACGTCCGCTGCATGCTGGACCAACCGGACGGCAGCACCCTGCTGGGAACACTGGGTGCCGGGGTCGTTCGATATGACGGCCAGAGGATGGAACCCCTGACACCCGACCGGGAAGAACTGGAAGCGATATACGACATGGTGCAATTCAACGGGAAACTATGGATGGCGACCAACTATGGCGTTGCGTCACTGGATAAGGATGGCAACACGACAATCTATGGCCGTGAAGCCGGCCTGCCCAACGCCAGTACCACCGCCCTCCTGCAGGTTGACGATCTCCTCTGGATCGCAACGGACGGTGGTGCCGCTTTGCTGGATCCGGAATTGGGACGTGTTGTGCGCATACTCACCGCGGATGAAGGGTTACCTGGTAATGAATTTACGACCCACAACGCGCTGTTCCAGGACCAGGAAGGGAATATCTGGTTCGGTGTTTTCGGCGGCGCCGCCAGTCTGGCCCCGCAAACCGGGCCCATTGGGCCAAGAGAAGGAAAACCCGGACTGCTGATTCATGAAGTTGCATACCGGGTGGGAGATGCCGAATTCGTGGAACATGTGACCAATGGCGGATCGATTACCATCCCGACCAATGCCCGGGGAATTACCTTTCGATTTGATGTCGTCTGGTTTCAGAATGAAAACAGTATCCATATCCGGTCCCGCCTGGCCGATCTCGAACAACAGTGGATGGACGTGTTGAATCCGTCACGCCTGGAAAGCCGATACCCGACAATTCCATACGGTGAGTACACCTTCCAGGTACGGGTTGAATCTTTCACTACCAGTTTACAGGCACTGGAGCAGAATCTGCTCCGCATTACCGTCCCCCGGCCTTGGACCATGAATCCGGTGACCTGGGCGACCGGTTTGTTGATGTTTCTGATCCTTGTTGCCGGCGGGAACCGCTGGTGGAACCGGCACCTGCAGCGCGACCGGGACAAACTGAACCGTTTGGTACGCAAGCAGACAGAGGAACTGGAAAAAACAAACCATATTCTCGCCATGAAAAACGTTGCGCTTCAGCAGATGGCAGAGACAGATGAGTTGACGGGATTGTACAACAGGCGTTTCTTCATGATGGCCCTTCGCCAGCACATCCAGTTATCCCGACGGGGCGGCGGGCATGATCCCCTGTCCATTATCATCCTCGACGTGGATCATTTCAAGACGATCAATGACCGGTTCGGCCATGATGTCGGTGACCTGATCCTCCGGCAGGTGGCGAAATGTCTGAAAGCCGCGTCACGGAATACGGACATCCTGGCGCGTTTCGGCGGTGAAGAATTCATTCTGCTGTTGCCCAAAACCGATCTCCCGGGTGCACGGACTGCGGCGGAAAAGATCCGGAAAACTCTGGCTGAACATACTTTCAATGGAGACGGTTTCCAGGAACTGAATTTGACCGTCAGTCTCGGCATTTCCCAATTGCGTAAAGACATTGACGAAATCACAACCGCCACCACGCTGCTGATCAAGACAGCGGACATCTGTCTGTACCAGGCAAAAGAAAAGGGACGGAACTGCATCTGCGCCAGCGATGAAATTCAGGCATGAGTTGCTTGTTTTCAACCGATACCCTGAACCTGACACCCACATGCTGCGTATTCCTTTGGGACGAAGAATGAAGGAGGGGGAAATGTACCTGCGCCTGCGAAGCCTGATCTTGTCCTGCCTGTTGATCCTTGTCATTCCAGCACTGGCAGAAACCAGCCAACCGCCCACTTATCCCATTGAAAAAACAAAACATAAAATCATCATCGACGGCACCGTGAACCCGGACGAGTGGCGTGGGGCCACCCGGATTGCGTTGAATTTTGAAATTGAACCCGGAGAGAACATACCGCCGCAGGTACAAACTACCGCCTACATCACTTATGACAACGAACACCTGTACGTGGGATTCATTGCCAGTGATCCGGATCCTGCATCCATCCGGGGACGAATAACGGACCGGGACCGGGCATGGCAGGACGATTTCTGTGGCATCGCGCTGGACCCGTTCAATGACCAGCGACGGGGCTATGAGTTTTTTGTCAACCCGTACGGTGTTCAGATGGATATGAAGCGGGTGGAAGGTGCTGGAGATGACGCGGAGGATTCATCCTGGGACACTATCTGGGAATCTGCAGGAAGGATTACAGACAGCGGATACATGGTGGAATTCGCCATCCCGTTCCGTTCCATCTCGTTTCCGGGTGGCGATCAGGTCCAAGACTGGGGATTCTGGTTCTTCCGTGCGTATCCCCGGGATTTTCGATACCAGATCAGCAACGTACCCTTTAACCGCGACATGAACTGCTTCTTCTGCCAGATCAGCAAGGTGTCCGGCTTCAAAGGCATTCATCCGGGCGGCAACCTGGAGCTGAACCCCACATACACCGCTGCAATGAACAGCAGACGGGACGGATTCGGTGAGCCGATCATTGACAATGGCAATACATCCCAATTGGGCATGAACATCCGTTGGACACCCACAACAAATATCACCTTGAATGCCGCGTTGAACCCGGATTTTTCCCAGGTGGAAGCCGATTCCGCCCAACTGAGTTTCAACAGGCAATTCTCCCTGTTTCTGGAAGAAAAGCGGCCGTTCTTCCTGGAAGGAGCGGATATTTTCGAGACACTGCAGCAACATGTTCACACGCGGAGCATTGTCGACCCCTCCTACGGCGCCAAGGCATCCGGAAAGTCCGGGAAGTATGCCTGGGGCATGTTCATGGCCCGGGACACCGTCACCAATATCCTGCTCCCGGGTAACAACCGGTCTTCCTATGTCAGTCTGGATATGGAAAACACCGCTTATGTGGCCCGTGTACGTCGAGACGTTCTGAACAACTCCACCATCGGTGCGCTGATCACCCACCGTACCGGAGACGGTTATCACAATACCGTCGCAGCCATTGACGGAAGAATTTTCTTCACCCCCCGGGACAAGCTGGAATTTCAGTTTGCCGGCACCGACACCCGCAATCCTGTTGTAGCCAACGACCCGCGGCTGGATGGATCATCCGCATCCGGGTTCGGTTATGACATTCATTTTGAGCATGAAGACCGGGATTGGGAATATCACCTCTGGCACGAGCGCCGGGACGCGGATTTCCGATCGGATACCGGGTTTATTCCCATGACCAGTTATACTGACAGCGGTGCCGCATTGGAGCGGGTATTCTATGGAAAAGACGGCGCGTTCATCTCACGGATCATACCGGAGGGGCGGGTCGACATCGTCCATGACCTGGATGGAAAGCAACTGTCCCGCACATTCTCTTTCCGCAACAACATCCGGATGGCCGGTCAATCCTACCTGGGCTTTTTCTATGACATGGAAATGCGTCACCACGAAGGCTTGGATCACTATTACCACAACTATGGTTTCTGGGCCGGCGCCACAGCCAAATGGATCACAGTGGAAAGTATGTGCGCAATTGGCGAGAACCTGGACTTCACCAACAATCAGCTGGGAGATTGGCTGATGATTGAACTGGAGACCACGTTCCTGTTGGGTGACCGATCCGAACTGCAACTGGACTGGGAACAGGAACACCTGAAAATTCAGGGGAAAAAACTGTTCACCGCAAAGATTCTTCAAGGTAAATTCATCTATAATTTCAACAACCGGATGTTTGTCCGGGCGATCCTTCAATACATCACACTGGATCTGGACCATAGTCTGTACAACCTGAATGGAAACGACCCGGCGCACGAAAGATCACTGATTCCGCAATTGTTATTCTCCTACAAGATCAACCCCCGGACACTTCTGTATGCCGGCTATTCGGGAAGACGGGAAGGCACAAGCCTGGACCCCACGACAACCTTTGACCGCACACTGTTTTTCAAAATTGCTTACGCCTGGCACCTGTAAGGTCCAGATTGAACCGGTTCAACTGACAGCCCAATCCGATCTTCGATTCATCAGTCAGGAGCACCTTTGCAGGTCTGGCATATGCCGCCATGTGCTACAATATGCGGGCTATGATTTATGGAAAAGTCTCGGGTTCCATCTGGGCTACCCAGAAAGTGGAAACCCTCAACGGCCTGAAATTTCTCATCGTTCAGCACCACAAGGTTACGGGGGAACCGCTGGATCAGTTCACCGTCGCGGTGGACGGTGTGGGTGCCGGTGCCGGTGAAATGGTGCTGATGGCCCAGGGCAGTTCCGCCCGCCAGACACCAATCACGGAAAAAAAGCCGGTGGATGCGGTCATCATGGCCATTGTGGACCGTCTGGAGACGGATCTATGAACCCGGATATCCGCAACATTGTCGATGACATCCTCAACAACCAGAAAACCATCGCCGTGGGTACCGACCATGGCGGTTTTTTTATCAAGCATGAGCTGTGTGATTTTCTACGAAAGCTGGGCTGGTCCGTTGTGGACCTGGGCACCCATTCCACAGACGCTGTCAATTATCCCGAATTTGCCCGGAAAGTCGGCAATGCTGTCCGGGCAGGCCAGGTGCAGACAGGCATCATGATTGACGGCGCCGGTATCGGATCCGCCATGGTCTGCAACAAAATCAACGGCATCCGGGCAGCCCATTGCAGCAACACCTTTGAAGCATTCAATGCCCGGGCACACAACAATGCCAATGTGCTCACTTTGGGTGCGCGGGTGGTGGGAATCGAACTGATCAAGCGCATCGTGAGCACCTTTCTGGAAACCCCGTTCGAAGGCGGCAGACATGCCGCGCGGGTGGACATGATCATGGAGACGGAACGTGCAGCTGGCAACCGTTAGGGGTCATGTGTGGGCGACCCGGAAGCTGGACAGCTTTGAAGGCCGCAAACTGATGATCCTGGTCCCGGTCAATGAAGACAGGGAACCGGTGGGAAATGCCCTGGTGGCGGTGGACACCGTGGAAGCCGGTATCGGCGACCTGGTCTTCTATGCCACCAGCCGGGAGGCTTCCATCCCGTTCCCGGGTGCCATGATCCCGGTGGACGCATCCATTGTGGGTATCGTAGACAGGATTGACCGATGATACTGGGAAAGGTAACGGCAACCGTGGTTGCCACACGGAAGAATGCGCATCTGACCGGCTACAAGCTCATGTCGGTCACGCCGATCCGGCCCGACGGGTCCGTGAAAGGCCAGCCATTCCTGGCCATTGATGCTACCGATTCGGGGAAGGGCGATATTGTTCTGGTGGTGAAGGAGGGGGGCTCCCTCCAGATGATCACCGGTTCCCGGGATATTCCCGAGAACGCGGTCATCGCCGCCGTGGTCGATGATATGATAATGCATGACGGAGCTTGATATGTCGGATGAAATCCAGAGAATCGTTGCTGAACTGACCGGAGAACCCAAGCAGACCCAGTCCTGGGAGGCGTTTGACAATTCTTCCCCGGATCTGCTGTATTGCGAAGAAACCAATGAGGGAACCCAGTGTACCGTACGGATGCACGGCACCCTGGACCAGCTGGTCAAGGTGGGTGCGGACCGCATATCCACCGGACCCGGTGTCGGCGATCTCCAGGTCAACATCGGCCATTTGATCGACCATACCCTGCTGAAAGCCGATGCCACCATGGACCAGGTGGTGCAACTCTGTATGGAAGCCAAGCAACACAGCTTTGCCTCGGTTTGCGTGAATCCGTACTTTGTCCCCGTTGCAGCCTCCATCCTGGGCGGCACGTCGGCCCGGGTGTGCACGGTCGTCGGTTTCCCGCTGGGCTGCACGCCCAAGGAAATCAAGGCCGCAGAAGCCCGCTGGGCCATTGAACACGGTGCCACCGAGATTGACATGGTCATCAATGTCGCTGCCCTGAAATCCGGCAAAACCGTTGAAGTGGAAGAAGATGTGCGGGCAGTACGGGAAGCTGTCCCCTCCAGCTGTATTCTGAAAGTGATCCTGGAAACCTGCTACCTGACAGATGCTGAGAAAACCGCGGCCTGTGTGGCCTGCCGCAACGCGGGTGCCGACTATGTCAAAACGTCAACCGGGTTCGGTACCGGTGGCGCCACGGTAGAAGATATTGCCCTGATGCGGCGTACCGTTGGCAGCCGAATGGGCGTCAAAGCATCCGGCGGGATTCGCGACCTGGAAACGGCGTTGAGCATGGTCAAGGCCGGTGCTACCCGCCTGGGCGCCAGTGCTTCGGTGAAAATCGTATCCGGCGAAAGCGGTGGAGACGGTTATTGATCCCGTTCTGAAAAGGGTACGCCCCCGATCCCGAAATTCTCCGGTGCCATTTCCTGCAAAATGACCCGCACCTGGTTCGGCTGGACATCCAGGCTTTCCACAAGAGCATCCGTGATCTTTTCAATAACGGCTTTGCGTTGTGTTTCTGTTCGCCCTTCCAACAAATGAACAACGGCTATCGGCATATCCATCCCTCCTGAATCCCGGTTTCCATTACGGCCAGGATCCGGTCCATGTCTGCTTCGTTATTCGAAGCATGAACGGAAAAGCGCAATACACCCTCCCGAACCGCGGCAAAAATGTCCCGTTCCGTCAATTCCGCCAGTACCTGTTCCGGATCACGCAACCGGATCGACACGATACCGGCCCGTTCGTGATTCTCCCGTGGTGTAACCAGGTCCATTTGCTGGTCTGCCAGGCCATCCATCAGTCGACCTGTCAGATCCAGGATTCGGTGGCTGATGTTCCGGAGACCCAGTTCATGGAACCGGGCAAGCATGGGCGCTGCCATGGAAATCCCCATCCAATTCATGGTGCCCAGTTCAAACCGGCCGGCCGAATCCACAAAATCCAGCCGATAATCAAACAGGTCCCAGGCATTTCTCACCGACAGCCAACCAGCATGGACCGGTCTCAACTTGTCCATCAACTGCGGGGACAGGTATACGAATGCCACACCCATGGGCCACATGAGCCACTTGTGTCCGCCACATGCCAGGGCATCAATATAGTCCTGTTCCACGTGAAGTGGCGACACCCCGACACCCTGGATGCCGTCTACGACGAAAAATACATCGTTCTTCCTGCAGACACGACCCATTGCGGACAAATCTGCGCGAAAGCCGCCCAGGAACTGGACCTGGCTGATGCTGAACAACCGGGTACGGTCCGTAATCGCAGCCTGCACCATATCCGGAGTTACCCGACCCGCCGCATCCGGTTCAATCCAATCCACCATCACCCCCTGGGACTCCAGGTTCAGGAACGGGTAAATGTTGGCAGGAAATTCATTCCTGACCAGCAGAATACGGTCTCCATGCTGCCAGTCCAGGCCGGCTGCCACCACGTTAAGCCCATGGGACGTATTCTGGGTCAGCGCGATCGTCTCCGTACCGCTGGTCCCGATCAATTTTGCAATATCCCGGACGAACTGTTCCCGCACCTGTTCAATATCCGGATAGATATCCACGGGCAGCATACTGCGGGACTGAAGATAATGGTCAGCCGCATCCCACACCAGATCAGAAACCGGTGAGATGGCCGCATGATTCACGTACACCCCTTCGGCATAAGCCGGAAACTGCGCGCGAAACCGGCCAAAATCGGTTTGCATGGTTCACCTCGACTGCGTGTTGTTCTGATTTCATCATACGCCCGGGACACTCCCTGTGCCACCCAATCCTGCAGAAATCAGATCAGACAAACAACGGGCAATTTGATCTCCGTCAAGTATTCCCTCCCCCATGAGCGGTAAGCTGTCCCTGTCAAGATCAGATCGAAAGGAGAAACAATATGTTTTGTCACCAATGTCAGGAAGCAGCAGGCAACACCGGTTGCACCAAAGTGGGCGTCTGCGGAAAGACCCCGGAAGTTTCGGATCTGCAGGATCTCATCATCTATCTGTTGAAAGGCGTATCCTTCTGGGGACACCTGGGCAGAAAACACGGCATCAAACTGGAAACCGCCGACCTGGTGCTGGTAGAAGGGTTGTTTACCACCGTTACCAATGTAAACTTTGATGATTCCCGGATGTTCGAGCTGATCAACCGGATTCTGACCGTGCGCGACACGTTGAAAGCAGCAGTGGAAACCCACCTGGACGGCACGGCACCCAATTGCGCGGTATGGACACCGGCGGATCAGAATGAAATGCAGGCAAAGGCCCTGTCCATCGGTTACCTGTCCGAAGCCAACGCAGACATCCGTTCCCTGAAAGCCCTGCTGGTGCTGGGAATGAAGGGTATCGCCGCATATGCAGACCATGCGGCCGTCCTGCAATATACCAGCGAACCCATCATTGCCTTCCTGCACAAGGCCATGTCCGAATCCATCCGTACCGATATCGGCGCGGATGAACTGGTCGGGCTGGTCATGGAGGCCGGGGAAGTGGCCGTCCAGGTCATGGCATTACTGGATGAAGCCAACACCACCCGGTTCGGTCACCCCGAAATTACCGCCTGCCCGACATCTTTGCAGGACGCACCGGGCATCCTGGTCAGCGGTCATGACCTGCTGGACCTGTACGAACTGCTGAAACAGACCGAGGGGACCGGTATCCAGGTGTATACCCATGGGGAAATGCTGCCCGCAAACGCTTATCCGGAACTGAAAGCATTTGATCACATGGCCGGTCATTACGGCGGTTCCTGGTGGCACCAGCGCGATGAATTCGACAACTTTGCCGGCGCCATTCTCATGACCACCAACTGCATCCAGAAGCCCAGGGACAGCTATGCCGACCGGATTTTCACCACCGGCCTGGTGGGTTGGGAAGATATTGCCCATATCCCGGCACGACTGGATGGGCAGCCCAAGGACTTCTCCGCGCTGATCGCAAAGGCGAAGGAACTGGGTAACCTCACACCGACCACCGGCAAACCCCTGACCATCGGTTTTGCCCGTAACCAGGTCATGGCACTGGCGGACAAGGTAATCGAGGCTGTTCAGGGCGGCGCTGTGAAGCGGTTTGTGGTCATGGCCGGTTGTGACGGTCGCCATGGCTCCCGGGATTATTACACCGATTTTGCAAAAGCCCTGCCGAAAGACTCCATCATCCTCACGGCCGGCTGCGCCAAGTTCCGGTATAACGCCCTGGAACTGGGTGACATCGGCGGTATACCCCGGGTGCTGGATGCCGGACAGTGCAACGACTCCTATTCCCTGGCCTACATTGCCCTGCAGCTGAAATCGGTACTGGGTCTGGATGATATCAATGACCTGCCCATCCATTACAACATTGCCTGGTATGAACAGAAAGCCGTTACAGTGCTACTGGCGTTGCTCCACTTAGGCGTCAAGGGCATCCGCCTGGGGCCGACCCTGCCCGCATTCATCTCCCCGGGCGTGGCAAATGTCCTGGTGGAAAACTTCGGCATCAAGACCATCGG
>CAZDKZ010000018.1:0-35822 GCA_964506215.1 uncultured Holophagae bacterium | reverse complement strand
CCCACCAAGTCCATGATCGAATCCGCCAACCTGCTGCGGAAGATCAAGAACGCAAAAGATTTCGGCGTCCGGGTGACCGACAGCGAGCTGGACTATCCGCTGGTATACAAGCGCAAGAACCGGGTGGTGTCCCGCCTGACCAAGGGCGTCGGTTTCCTGATGAAGGAAAACAATATTGACGTGTACACCGGTACCGGCGCCTTCAAGGAGCCGGGTGTGATCACGGTGAACGGGGATACCGAACTGGGATACAAGCACTGCATTATCGCAACGGGTTCCGCGCCGTCCGATCTGCCCCACATTAAGGCGGACGGTGACTTTGTCTTAAACAGTGACCATGCGTTGTCACTGGAAGCACTGCCCGAATGCATGGCCATCATCGGCGGCGGGGTGATCGGGGTGGAGTTCGCGTCCATTTTCGCCACCTTCGGCGTCAAGGTGACCATCATTGAGTTGATGGACCAGCTGATCCCGGGCATGGACACCGACGTGGCGGAGGAATTGCGCCAGGCATTCAAGAAGATGAAGGTCAAGGTACACACCGGTGCCGGCGTATCCAAAGCCGCGGACGGTGTGGTGACCTTTGAACAGGACGGGGAAACCCATGAACTGGCGGTGGAAAAGGTGCTGCTGTCGGTGGGACGCCGTCCGTACGTGGACGGGTTGAACCTGGACGCGCTTGCCATCGAAACGGACCGGGGCCACGTGCCGGTGGATGAAAACCTGCAGACGACCGCCACAGGCGTTTATGCCATCGGCGACGTGATCGACACCCTGAAACTGGCGCACCTGGCCTCCCGGGAAGGGATGAAGGTGATTCACCATATCTGCGAACATGAAGACAGCGAAGATTTTTACATGGCCTGCCCCGGGGTGGTGTATTCCTACCCGGAAATCGCGGCGGTGGGACTGACCGAGGCGGAGGCCATTGAAAAAGGATTGGACGCCCGGTCGGTGACATTTCCGCTGACGGCCAACAGCAAGGCCTACGTGGAAGGGATCAAGTCCGGTTTCGTGAAGGTCGTTTCCCAGAAGGAAACCGGCCGTCTGCTGGGGGTACACATCATTGGCGGCAAGGCATCCGAGATGATCGGCGAAGCCACCACGGCCATTCAGCACGGGCTTACCGTGGAACAGATGGGACGCCTGATTCACCCCCATCCCACCATGAGCGAATCGCTGATGGAAGCGTTTCACATGGCAACCGGATTGTCGGTTCACATCTGACGATATCAAGAGACGGTTACCTGCGTCAAAACAAGCGTAAAACGGCTAGTTGAATGGCCGGGCTGTGCTATAATCCCGACTGGATACCAATTGAAAGGGGAATTGGATGAATTCGTCTTTAAACGATGTGCCGATTGTTAAGAAAAACTGGATCAAGAAACCCACCTGGCGCAACATCAGTCTGCTGATCATTGTTTTTCTGCTCTACTGGTTTGCACGGCCCACACTGCAGTCATTTTTGATCGGTGGTTTCCTCGTTGTGATGGGTGAATTGATCCGTCTCTGGGCTGCCGGCTTCCTGATGAAGAACCAGGAACTGGTGGTGGCCGGGCCATATGCCTATATCCGTGACCCGCTTTACCTGGGTTCCCTGTTGATTTTCACCGGCTTTTCCGTTGCGTCCCTGAACTGGTATCTGCTGGTGGTTGTCCTGATCGGATTCTTCGGCATTTATCTGCCCCACAAGATCAAGGTGGAAACCACCCGGCTGGAAGAGATTTTCGGTGAACCGTACGTGGACTATCGGAACAATGTGCGGAGCATCTGGCCCCGCCTGACACCGTACACGGACACCGGCGATCGCTGGGAATTCAAACAGATTTTTCACAATTCGGAACACGCTACCGGTCTGGTCGTTATCCTGGCCTGGCTGGCATTTGCCCTGTACCTCTGATCGCTGACCGTGATCAGCCACCTGTCCGGACAGAACCGTGACGACCACTTGAGAAGAAGGAGCTCTACATGAGAAACATCCTGTTCGCCACGCTGCTGACGTTTCTGATGACCGCCTGCTATCATTCAACAGGCGTAGAACCGCCCGTAAGCATCATCACCAAGGTTGAAGATTCCAACAATGCGGATTTTATCCGGGAAAGTCCCAAGGCCATGGCCGCCAATGGTGATTTTTACATCAGCAACAACAACTTTGAAATTGTTGTGGATGGCGGTATCCTGGGTGAACGGCGTCAGAGTTTTCTGGCCCCCACCGGCGGCAGCATCATTGATGTCAGCAATATCACCGTGAACAGCCTGTTGCAGCGAAACAGTTATCTGAACGATAATTTGAACCAGATTTTCCAGGTGGTGAATGCCAACCTGGGGACACCTGTTGCCTACACCTCCATCCGTATTGAAACACTGACCGATGAACTTTCCAATATTCGGCTGGTGGGCGGCGTGATGGATCGGGACGGTTCGCTCCAGGCGGCAGGTGCTTCCGTAGATCCCGCAACCGGGCTGGTCAATGGCGTGGTCGTGGAAACGGTGTATACCGTGGAACGGAGTTCGACTTATCTGGAAATGAGCACCATCGTAACCAACAACGGTGCTGTTACCGTTCCCATCTTCACGGTGGGGGATTATGTCTTTATGGGTGGCAATTCACTGCGTTCATTCATTCCAGCGCCGGCTTACGGTTATGCCCCCCGCGGATCGGCGGACACTTTGGTGTATGCACCCTTTGTAACATTTGAAGAACATATCGCGCCGTACCAGACGCTGGGTTTCTTTGCCCCCGATGATGGTGTGCTGGCATTGACATTTGACAGCAGCGATGTGGACTATGAGCGTTCCGGCGGCACGTTTGTGACGATGAGCAAACCGGCTACTGATGCCACCACTTTGCCGGCCGGGGAAGCGGTAACATTTGTTCGACGGATGATTCCCTCATTAAGCAACAATCAGGAAGTGGTCGCCGGCAACATCATTAACACACTCCAATATACGTCTGACGATCCCCGGAACATATTCCAGGAAATGGGCTTTTTGACCGGCGTGTTGTCGCACAGGGCATCCAATGATGACTTGATTATAATGGCGGAGCAGATTGTTCCAGGTACTTATTACAATGGCCGTGAAATGGTGTCTTCCCCGATACCGATTCCCATTCTTGCTTCGCGGCTGGTGGATGTCAGTTCGTTCAGTTTTAATGTGCCGGCTGGCCAATACCAGTTGCGTGTTTTCGGCCATGATATTGATGACTATCTGATCACGACCTATACGGAGACAGATGAAGGGGATCCGGATGTGGAAGGGGATGAAACCTCCACACAACTGCCGCTTTCAGTAGAACAGGGTAAGAACCTTGCTACCGGTACGATCGAATTGATGACAGATCCGGTTTCCTCTGTCCAGGCGCTTGTGAAAGATGCGGACGGCAACATTTCCCGCGGTCGTGCAGCCATATTCCCCACTGACGGTGGTAATCCCGTTATGCTGGGAGACAGGGAAAACGGGGAGTCTGGTGTTTTGAACAACGCGATGTTATACCACGGTGACCGGAATGTCCTGTTACCTGTGGGCGATTATCGCATGGTGATGAGCAATGGCCCATTGTACGAAGCAGTTGAAGTGACTGTATCAATTGTGCAAGAGGAAGATGAGGAAAGCGGTAACACCAATGTTGTGGTTACACCGGAAACCGTCGAGGCGACGTTGACCCGCCAGGTGGATCCGGGTGCCTACCGGTCGTTTGATCCGGTTGTACGGACATACGGCAGCTACAATTGCTCGGTGACCAGCACAGACCGGGTGATCGCGGCACTCTGCGAAAACCTGGACGTGATGATGGTATCCGACATCAACACCAACCGGGATCCGGAAACAGACCTGCTCAGTATCCTGGAATCACGGTATGAACGGGAATCGGGTAATGGCATTTCCATTGACCGGAACCTGCTGCACATTCTCAACGGCACCACCATCAAGACCCTGTCCCCCAAGGCTGAACTGGCAAGGGGTTTCGGTGAATTTGTTGTGTTCCCCATGGAGCATGAAGTCGGTGTGAAAGGATTCGGTGCAGGGGAAACCGGTGACCGACGCTTTGCAACCGTCCTGGATAATATTCGGAATCGTCAGCAGGATATCACCAAGTATGCCATGCTTCGGCGACCCCGGGGCACCTACGCGCTGCCCAACGGGATTGTGGATGGCCTGTTTACGTCGCTGAACGAAGCGGTGCCGGTTGACTTTGACAATTCGTATTTCAGCCAGGTGTCCGAACTGGGTACCGGTACCACCAACAATGCGTTTGAACTGATCGAAGTGCTTTCCGGTAACCATTATGATGAATACCTGGCCACCCGGATGGACTGGTTCCATGGATTGACCGAAGGCGTCCTGAAGTGGGCGGCCGGTGGATCCGGTTTCACCTGGAACGCGCCCCAGTTCGTGGGCAGTCCCCGTACCTGGGTCTATTCGCCTGAAGAAACGTTTGCGGAGGACACTTTCCTGGCGGCGTTTGCGGCCGGTCAGTCCTTCATTTCAACCGGACCGATTCTGGATGTGACCGTGGGTGATAACGTTCCCGGTGCCACCATCGCTGCAAGTGGCGGACAGGTGACGGTGAATATCAATATTCGGGCCGCGGAATGGATCCCGGTTGAGGAACTGCGCATTATCGTGGACGGTGTTGTCGTTCACCAGGAATCCCTCGCAGCGGCTACCGGCGTGAACCGCTTTTCCGGTTCAATCACGGTGGACGTTCCGGAATATGACAGCTTCGTGCTGGTGGAATGCGGTGCATCCCTGGAGAATATCGCGGCAGGCGCGTTCCCGGGAGACCGGTATGCCGAGGTCTATCCCGGCGTGCAGCCGCTGGCATTCACCAATCCCTTCCTGGTTGACCGGGATGGAGACGGGAGTTGGCAGTAACCGTACGGTTCGTCATCTGCTTACATTCCCACCAGCCGGTGGGAAACCTGGATCATGTGTTTGAAGCCATTTACCGGGAAAGTTATGCGCCGTTCCTGGATGTGTTCGCAGACCATCCGGAAATTCCACTGAGTCTCCATTACAGCGGCCCGCTCTTCGAGTGGCTGGACCAGCATCATCCGGAATACCTGGACCGGGTTGCCGCCATGGCGGCCAGCGGGCAGGCGGAAATCATGGGTGGTGCGTTCTATGAACCCATTCTGGCTTTGCTGCCCAGCCGTGACCGGATTGATCAGGTCCGCCGAATGGATCGCTATATCCGGGAACGGTTCGGTGTGCAGAAAGCGGGTTTCTGGCTGGCGGAGCGTGTCTGGGAACAGGCACTGGTGGCTGATATGGCAGATGCCGGGGTGGACTTTACGCTGGTGGACCACACCCATTTCAACTATGGCGGATTTGAAGGTGTCCCCTCCGGTTATTTCACGGCGGAAGACCGGGGACGCACGATTGACATTTTTCCCATCAATGAAAAACTCCGGTACATGATTCCGTTTTCCGAACCGGATGAAATCGTGGATTATCTGGCCACATTCCAGAACCGCAGTGTCAATGAAGCGGTGGTGGTCTACGCCGATGACGGGGAAAAATTCGGCAGCTGGCCCGGTACCACCAAACGGGTATACACCGAGAAATGGCTGGACCGGTTCCTGACTGTGTTGGCGGCAAACCGGGATTGGCTGCAGGTGACCACGTTCACGGAAGCTCGCGATGCCTTGACCAGTTCGGGACTGGCGTACCTGCCCGATGCATCCTACCGGGAAATGATGGGGTGGGTTCTCAATCCCGGACAGCAGGAGCGGTTGGAAGCCCTGTACGGGGAGTTGGAAGATGATCCGTCCCGCGCTATCTTTGTGAGAGGCGGTTCCTACCGGAATTTTCGACGCAAGTATCCCGAATCATTCCACATGTATGCCCGGATGCTGGACCTGTCCAGGCGGGTGACCACCGAAACCGGACGCAAACATCTGCACATGGCCCAATGCAACTGCGCATACTGGCACGGAGTCTTCGGCGGGATTTATCTGCCCCATCTCAGGGGCGCGGTTTATGAACAGTTGATTCGTGGGGAACAGCAGGAGCCGGCAGAACCGGCCATGGCAAGCCGGGACCTGGACATGGACGGCAAGCCGGAGTGGATTCTCAACAATGATGCCATGAAACTGATCGTGGACCCGGACCGGGGCGGTCGCCTGATTTCCTGGGATTTGAAATCAGTGGGCACCAATTTCCAGGCGACGTTCAGCCGGCAGCCGGAGGCCTATCACCGGTATGTCCGGGAAGGCGCTGGCGGTAATGACATGCAGGGTGTGCACGATACGCCGTCGCTGAAAGAGCCGGACCTGGAACAGCACCTGGTATATGACCGCTATCAACGGCTGTCCCTGGTGGATCATGTGTTCGATACCATGCCCGGTATTGAAGATCTTGCGGCAGGGTTGCCGGAAACATCGCTGGCCGTTGTCAACCGTCCCATGGGTGCGGCGGTTGAGCAGGATATCCTGAAGTTGACCGATCCCCGGTTCCACGTGAATAAGACGATTCAACTGGATGACGATACCATCCGGCTGATATATGAAACCGGGAAACCGGACCATTCATTCCTGGCCATTGAATGGAACCTGTTCGCGTTGTCGGCAGATGCACCGGACAAGGGGTTTTTCCAGGACGGGACGTTTATCGGAAATGCCGGAGTCCGCGCAGAACTGGACGGTCGTGAATTGACGTTCCGGGATGCGTACCGGCAGTTTGCCATCCGGTTTCAGCTGGACCGGGATGCACGGTTCATTCTGGCTCCCGTGTATACCATCAACCTGTCCGAATCCGGCATTGAAAAGGTATTCCAGAATGCATCTCTGCTGATGGTGGTACCGATGCCGGTTGAATCCCCCCTGACCATTCACGTACAATGTCAACAAACCAGGCATTGATGGAGGAATCCCCATGTACACCAATACCATGGCCATGCTGCTGGCCGGCGGGGAAGGCAGACGGCTGAGCCCGCTGACCCTGGACCGGGCCAAACCCGCGGTACCCTTTGGGGGACGCTACCGGATTATTGACATTGTGCTGTCCAATTTTGTCAATTCCGGCATTTCGCGGATCAATGTACTCACCCAGTTCAAGGCGGATTCGCTGATCAAACATATTCACCGGGGCTGGGTGCTGGAAAGCCGGTTCGGCCGGTATATTGACATCATTCCGGCGCAGATGCGGGTGTCCCGGGAATGGTACAAGGGCAGCGGGGATGCGGTTTTCCAGAACCTGAACCTGGTTCGGGACGAGGATCCTGACTATGTGCTGGTGTTCGGTGCAGACCATATTTACAAGATGGACGTGAGCCAGATGCTCCAGTATCACCGGCGGAAACGGGCGGAGCTGACCATCGCGGCAGTGCCGGTTCCACTGGACATGGCCAGCCGTTTCGGCGTGATCCAGGTGGACAAGGAGATGCGGGTGGTGGGGTTCCAGGAAAAGCCGGAAAAGCCGGCACCCATTCCGGGTAAGCCGGACATGGCGCTGGTATCCATGGGCAATTATGTATTCAACAAGGACATCCTGATCGATGCGGTTACCAGAGACGCATCGGACAGCAGTTCGGCAAATGATTTCGGTAAGAATATTATCCCGGCACTGGTCAACGCCGGCAGCAAGGTGTATGTGTACAATTTCCAGCGGAACCGGATTCCCGGCCAGCCGGCACGTGCCCGTGGTTACTGGGTGGATGTGGGTACCATTGACGCTTACTGGGAAGCATCCATGGATCTGGTGGGGGTCACGCCGATATTCAACCTCTACAACCACAAGTGGCCGCTGTTTTCCCTGAACCGGGATGCGGCCCCGGCCAAGTTCGTATTTTCCAACGAGAAGCGAAAAAGGATCGGGATTGCCACCGATTCCCTGGTATCCGAGGGGTGTGTGGTGTCCGGTTCCCACGTGGATAAGTCGATTCTGTCGCCCAACGTACGGGTGAATTCCTTCTGCACCATCGAACAGGCCATCCTGTTCAATGATGTGAACATCGGCCGCCATTGCCGGTTGAAAAACGTGATTATCGACAAGGAAGTGCGCGTTCCGCCCCGTACCGTGATCGGGTATGACGCGGAGGCGGACCGGATGCGCTTTACGGTAACGGAATCCGGTATCGTGGTTATTCCCAAAGGATTTACATTCTAGAAAGAGACAGCTTCATGAAGCCCGTTAATCTGTGTTTCCTGTTTCATATGCATCAGCCCTGGTACCGGGATATGCGCACCGGCCGATTTGTTATGCCCTGGGTGCGCCTCCATGCCTGTAAGGGGTATACCGATATGGCCATGCTGGCCGATCGGCATCCGGATATCCGCTTTACCGTGAACATGGTGCCATCGCTGGTGGAACAGCTCCAGTTGTATGCTTCCGGTGCAGTGACCGATTCATGGAAGGTGCTGTCCCTGAAAGACCCGGACACCATGAATGATCGGGAACGGGCATTCCTGCTGGAACATTTCTTTTCGGTAAACCGGGACATGCATATGCCGGCAGGTGGTCGATACCGGGAGTTGCTGGTCCGCCGGGAACGGATGTCGGTGGACAGCCGTGGCTCCGAAGTGTTCTCGACTGATGATTTCCGGGATCTCCAGGTGTTGTTCAACCTGGCCTGGATGGGCTGGTATGCGTTTGAGCACTATCCGGAGCTTCGGGAGATGAAGGACCGGGACCGGGGATTCAACGCCAATGATGCGGTACGCGTGGTGGCCATCCAGGATGAACTGGTGGGCCAGGTGCTGGAACGATACCGGGAACGGGCCGTGCAGGGCGTTATCGAACTGACCACCTCGCCCCGGTATCATCCCATTCTGCCATTGCTGGTCTCCACCGATACCGCCAGGCGCTGTCAGCCGGACAGTCCGTTGCCGCCCACCGTGTCCATGCCCGCTCACGCGTTTCGTCAACTGAGCCAGGGCGCGGAACAATTCGCCGCCTGGTCCGGTCAACCGGTGTCCGGTCTCTGGCCATCCGAAGGTTCGGTATCCCCGGAAGTATTGGAACTGGCTGCCCGGGCCGGCTTCAACTGGTTTGCCACCGATGAGGATGTACTGGACATGACGGATACCGGCGGCCTGGGACGGGATGCGGCACGTTTGCGTCCCTGGCGGTTTGATACCGCCGCCGGATCGGTTACCGGGGTGTTCCGAAACAAGGAACTGTCTGACATGATCGGATTCCGGTTGTACCGGGAGTCGGCGGATACGGCTGTACCTCTGTTCATCCAGTCGGTCCATGCGGCGGCAAGGAAAGTACCGGATGACCGGGAAGCGCTGGTGGCTGTTGTGCTGGACGGAGAAAACCCCTGGGAACAGTATCCGGAAAGCGGGCTCGCATTCCTGGATGAATTGATGGGTCAACTGGCGGCGGATCCCGCTATCCGCGTGATCACAATCAGCGATGCACTGGAACGGGTGGATGCGGTACCGGCACAAGGCCCCATCCACAGCGGATCCTGGATCAACGGAGACTTCCGGATCTGGATCGGGCACCAGGAAACAAACCGGGCCTGGCAGATGCTGGGACGATCCGGCCAGGCGATCCGGGAGGCGGAATCCGACCCGGATGTGGACCGGGACCGGTTGGCGCAGGCGGTTCAATCCCAGATGATTGCGGAAGGCAGTGACTGGTTCTGGTGGTATGGGGATGATTTTGACAGTGATTACCTGTCACGGTTTGACGATCTGTTCCGTACCCATTTGAAGAATGTGTATCATGCATTGGGTCGGGATGTCCCCGGTGAACTGGATGAACCCCTCCGTTCGGCGGGTGGCGCCACCACATGGACAGCGCCGCAGGCACCCATTTCTCCCCGGTTGACCGGCAAATCCGGCCATGCCATGGCCTGGCGCGGGGCCGGTTGTTTTCGTCCCCATGGCAGGGGCACCACCATGTTTGAAGGGGAGATGCCGGTACGCGAGGTCCTGTTCGGCATGGATAGCGTGAACCTGTATATCCGGATCTCCTGGGTGGCGGATCAGATTCCGGCCCGGGTGATGATGAACGGAACCAATGGCCATGAATTGACCGTGGAAGTTGATGCGCCCGCGGTTGCTGCAGCTGCCGCCGGCTTCGATGATCGTGGCATCCAGGTATGCTGGGGTGACGTGCTGGAACTGGCCATCCCCCGCCGGCTGATCGCGGGTGATGCTTCGTTGAAGCTGGTGTTGGAACTGTCGATGAAAGACGGTGGACGGATTCGCTTTCCCCGGTCCGGTTCACTGGACACCGGTACCGGTGGGGACGGCGATCAGATGTCCCGGTGGCGGCTCAGTTGATTACAGCCCCGTGGGGATATCAATAAACTGTACCGGCACATCGAACGCATTTTCCAGGTCCGGTACCAGGTTCTTCAAAGCAGTGGTTTCAGTCGAATAATGGCCACAGAACGCCACGTTCAGTCCCAGTTCCCGGATAATATGATAGGAGGCATGGTCGGTTTCACCCGTGATGAACAGCTGCGCTCCCGCCGCCTTCACTTCTTCCAGCATGTCCATATCGCAGGCCGCACCGGTGACAACCGCGATTCGGTCAATGGTGCCCGAACCGAACGGCATGACGCGGATATCATCACCGAACCATTCCTTTAATGTGCCGGTCATGGCATCCATTGATACGGGTGCCGGCAGGTTTCCACAGACGCCGATCCTGTTGCCCTTGTACATGCCGAACGGTTCCCGGTCTGTCAGTGCCAACCGGGCAGCAATACCCGCGTTGTGTCCATGTTCAGATTCGGCGTCCATGGGCAGATGACAGGCATAGAGGGACATGCCGTTGTTCAAGAGAATACGGAATCGATCTCCCCACATGGGCGTGATGGCGAAGGATGCACCCCAGAAAATACCATGGTGCACGATCACATAGTTCAGGTCCTGCTCCGCCGCCTGCTGAAACAGCTCCAGGCAGGCATCCACCCCAAGGGCGATACCGGTAACGGTTTCATCCCCGTGTACCTGGAGTCCGTTGAGGGAACGGTCCGGCAGTCCGGCTGAAGCGAATCGCCGATTCAGAAAGCCGGTGATATTGTCCCGGGACGTCATGCCCGATTCTCCTGCCAGTGGGCGATCAGGGAATCAAATACACCCCGTCCGTCCGTGTTGCCCACCAGCTGTTCCATGGCCCGTTCGGGGTGGGGCATCATGCCCAGTACATTCCCGGACTGATTGCAGATGCCGGCGATGTTGGCAATGGATCCGTTGGGGTTGGCCGCTACGGTTACCGTGCCGTCCGGTTCACAATACCGGAACACCACCTGGTTGTTGGCTTCCAGTTCTTCCAGGGTATTGTCATCGCAGAAATAGTTGCCTTCCGCGTGGGCGATGGGAATCCGGATGGGTGTGGACGGGTCCAGGTCACGGGTGAACGCCAGTTCGGTGTTTTCCGGTTTCAGGTAGACATCTTTGCAGATGAAATGCAATGACTCGTTGCGCAGCAGGGCGCCGGGCAGCATGCCGGTTTCGGTCAATACCTGGAACCCGTTGCAGATGCCGATGACCAATCCACCCGTATCGGCGAAGGCCTTGACCTGCTCCATGGCCGGTGAAAATGATGCCATGGCGCCGCAGCGCAGATAGTCACCGTAGGAGAATCCACCGGGCAGGATGACACAGTCAGGGTCTTTCAGGTCGGTTTCCCCGTGCCAGACAAAGGTGGCCTCATGTCCCAGCACATGCTTGACGGCGTTGTACGCGTCATAGTCACAGTTACTGCCCGGAAACACCAGGATGGTAAACCGCATATCAGTCCCCATCCACCTGGACTTCATACTGTTCGATAACGGTATTGGCCAGCAGCTTGTCCGCCAGTTCTTCTGCTGCTGCGATGGCGGTTTCCCGGTCGATGCCTTCCGCTTCGAATTCCACGATCTTGCCCAGACGGAATCCGTTGAAGGATGTATATCCCAGGGATCCGGCGGTTTTTTCAATGGCCTTGCCCTGGGGATCCAGCACCCCGGCTTTCAATCGAATGATCACGCGTACTTTCATGCGTTCCCCCGCTTTCATGATAGGGTAGATGTACCATTTTTCCCCATGTCCGTCAAACGCTAATGGGGCTGTGCCCACGCATTTCTTTCCTGCTTTTTCTTGCACATTGGAGCCGGTTCCGGTACCCTTGCTCCACTTCGGTAAACCGACATGCTCCCGTATTGGTGAAGCAGACCGTGTGCCGGGAGGTTCCGATATGCGCATTCGCAACTGACAACAATCCGTTTTCGACGCAATTCATGGGGGAGTTCTGTACCGCAGGGTACCCGATTCGGGTCTGCCGGTGCATTGCGCTTGCCCGTCTTACACGAATCATGAAACACAACTGGAGAATCGCGCATGTCATCTGTTCACGCGAAATCAAGCGAATCGAATAACCTGCAGGGGGTCAGCGGCTGGCAATTGTTCAAGGCCGCTGTCTCCGGCGCGGATTATGATTGCACCACCGGGTCCATCGGCCGGGCGGTGCTGGTATTGTCCATCCCCATGATCCTGGAAATGATGATGGAATCCGTCTTTGCGGTGGTGGACATCTTTTTCGTGTCCCGGCTGGGCGCGGAAGCGGTGGCCGCGGTGGGGCTGACCGAATCGGTATTGACACTGGTCTATGCGGTGGGCGGCGGCCTGGCCATGGCCACAACGGCCCTGGTGGCCCGGCGGATCGGGGAAGGCCGTCCGGAACAGGCCTCCCGGGCCGGGGCACAGGCCCTGCTGGTGGGAATCGCGGTGGCCCTGGTCACCGGTGTACCGGCGATCCTCTTTGCGCCGGAATTGCTGAAAATGATGGGCGGATCATCGGAACTGATCCGTCAGGGCCAGGGCTACACGTCGGTGCTGCTGGGCGCCAACGGGGTTATCATGTTCCTGTTCATCGCCAACGCGGTGTTCCGGGGGGCCGGTGTCCCCGGTAAAGCCATGCAGGTTTTGTGGATTGCCAACCTGTTGAATATTGTGCTGGATCCGTTATTGATTTTCGGCATCGGTCCGTTTCCGGAGATGGGACTGACCGGGGCCGCAGTGGCCACCACCATCGGCCGGGGTACCGGGGTGGTACTCCAGGTCCTGCTGCTGTTGAAGGGAGCGGGCCGGGTCCGCCTGTATGTCCGGGATATGATGCCCGACCCGGAGGTCGTCCGCCGGATCCTACGGTTGTCCGTTGGCGGCATCGGTCAGTTTATTATCGCTACCTCCAGCTGGATCGGGCTCATGCGGATCATGGCGGAGTTCGGCAGTGAAGCGCTGGCGGGCTATGCCATCGCGGTGCGGGTGATCATCTTTTCGCTGTTGCCCTCCTGGGGCATGTCCAACGCGGCGGCCACCATGGTGGGCCAGAACCTGGGAGCAAAGCAACCGGACCGGGCCGAGAAGGCAGTATGGATCACCGGTTTTCTGAACATGGGATTCCTGCTGCTGGTGGCCGTGGTGTTTCTGACCTTCGCCAGACCGATTATCGGGGTATTTACCAGCGACCCGGCGGTGCTGGGTACCGGGGTGTCCTGCCTGCGCTACCTGAGCTTCGGTTACCTGTTCTACGGGTTGGGTATGGTGATGGTCCAGGCATTCAACGGGGCCGGGGACACCGTTACGCCCACCTGGATCAATTTCATCTGTTTCTGGGCATTCGAAATTCCGCTGGCCTACGGGCTGGCCTTCCGGGGCGGCTGGTCGGAAACCGGGGTGTTCCTGGCTATTGTGCTGGCCGAATCCATGGCCGGGGTGCTGGGCGTGATGCTGTTCAGGCGGGGAAAGTGGAAAACACGGGAAGTCTGACCGATCGGCCATTGCCAGCATATGCGGTTTCTTGTATGCTGGGGCCATGAAACGGAAACCGTTGGCCGGAAGAGCAAAAGTCATCGCCGAACTGGCATCACTGGGCATCCAGTTCCCGGTGAGCATCGGTATCGGGTATGGCATGGGGTGGTTGCTGGACCGCTGGCTGGGCTGGTACCCGGTGATGACCATCATTTTCTCGCTGTTCGGTGTGGCGGCGGCCTTTGTCAACCTGTTCCGGTTGAATGCCGAGCTGAGCCGGATTGAAGAACGGGAGCAGGCCCGGGCTGATCAGGCGGAAAAAGAGGCGGGAGATCATGGAACGGATCATTAAGTGGACGGCGGCGGGCTATGGAATGGCCGGTACGATCGGGTTCCTGGCATATGGCGGTTGGACGGCTATGGTCAACTTCCTGGTGGGGTTTGTCATGGTAATGCTGAACTTTATGTACCTGGAGTCGTTTTCCCGGAAAATCGTGGAAAAGGACCCGTCAAAAGCCCAGCTGGCCGTGTTGATTACGCTGTTCCGCTATCCCTTGATCGCCCTGGTGCTCTATGGTATAGTTTCGTGGCGGTATTTTCAGAAGATACCGCTGATTGTCGGCGTCAGCGCCATTGTATTTGCGATCCTGACATATTCCATTACCCAAGGAGCGAGGAAGACCGATGCATCATGAAGTATCTCTGCTGACTCATTATCTGAACAGCTGGTTCGGGCTGCACCTGGCGGACCACGTGGTGATGGCCACGTTCATTTTCCTGGTTTCCGTCCTGGTGTTCGTGGTACTGAGCGGCAAGCCCGAGATGATCCCCTCACCGGTTCAGTCTTTCTATGAAGGGATCCTGAAAGCGCTGGGCGGTATGCTGGAGGACAATATGGGCCGGGCGGGACGGAAGTTTCTGCCATTCGTCACATCACTGGCGGTGTTCATTTTCCTGTCCAATGCGTTTGGTCTGGTTCCCGGGTTTACATCGGCGACCGGCAATATCAATACCACGCTGGGATGTGCCCTGGCGGTGTTTCTCTATTACAACTTCCATGGTTTCAAAGAGCATGGATGGGCTTATCTCAAGCATTTCACCGGTCCCATGCCGGCCCTGGCACCACTGATGGTTCCCATTGAAATCATTTCCCATCTGGCCCGGCCGTTCTCCTTGTCGGTCCGGCTGTTTGCCAACATGTTTGCGGATCACATGGTACTGGCGGTGTTCCTGGGCCTTGTGCCATTCATTGTTCCCATGCCGGTACTGGGCCTGGGCCTGTTTGTCTGCTTCATCCAGACGCTGATTTTCGTGGTACTGACCATCATTTACCTGGCGGGTTCGGTCGAACACGCCCATTAAGATCGATGTGAACCGGCGGTTTCCGAAGCCGCTGTCGCATAAATTGTTCGAGTTGGAGGAGTGTTATGAAGAAGCTGTTTACCTTTGCGATGTTCGCCATGCTGGCGGCTCCGGTGGCAATGGCTCAAGAAGTAACGGAAACCATCACCGACACCGTATCCGGTGGGATTCCCTACGGTGCGATTGCAGCGGCAATTGCACTGATGATTGCTGCGGCTTTCGGTGCCATGGCCCAGTCCAAGGCCATCGTGGCAGCCTGCGAAGGCACCGCACGGAATCCGGGCGCGACCGGCAACATCCGGACCACCATGATTATCGGTCTGGCGTTGATCGAGTCCCTGGTGCTGTACGTGCTGATTTTTGCCTTCATTATTATGGGCAAGTAATCGGGAGCCGATTCCATCATAACGACGAAAGGCAGGTCTTCGGACCTGCCTTTTCATTTTTTTGCCGGGTTGTGAGCGTCAGCCGGTGATGGCGAATCCACTTTCCCCGTTTGGGGGCAGGTCGGTGATTTCTACCCGGCTGACTGCCGCATACCGGGGTCCAGCTTGCACCGTTCTTACGAACCGGTTGAGTAATGCCGGTTCCCCCTCCGCTTCCACTTCCACAGTACCGTCCACCCGGTTCCGGACAAACCCGTGGATACCGACTTTCCGGGCTTCCATGGCGGTGAAATAGCGGAATCCCACCCCCTGGACCACCCCGTGGACGATGAGCCGGACCCGTTTCAAAATACCCGCCAGATCAGGATGCCCGCCAGCAGCAGTATCGAAATGGCGATGGTGGTCCAGGCCCAGTGTTTCTCCATGAAGGCGACGGCCTTTTCACCGAACTTGAACACCAGCCAGGCTTCCAGGAAGAACCGCAGCCCCCGTCCCACCACCGACGCGAACGTGAACGTGATCAGGTTCATTTTGAACAGGCCGGCGGCGATGGTGAACACCTTGTACGGAATCGGGGTCAGCCCGGCGGCGAATACCGCGAAAAAGTCATAGCGGTTGTAGAAGTCGGATACCAGGTCAAACTGTTTTTGCGCATCATAGAATTCGATCAATTTTGCCGCGATCATGTCGAAGAACTGGTAGCCGATCAAATAGCCCAGCAATCCCCCTGCAACCGATGCGCCGGTACACACCAGGGCAATCCGTTTCCATTGTTTCGGTTTCAGCAGGGCCATGGGAATGACCATCACGTCCGGCGGAATGGGAAAGAAGGAGCTTTCCATGAAACTGACCACCGCCAGGATGATCAGGGCGCCGGGTGAATCCGCTTTTGCCGCAAGCCGCTCCTTCAGCGTGGCCATTGGGGGTGCTCCTGCAGGAATCGTTCATCGGTCATGTCCGGATGCAGCGGGGTGACCGAGGCATAACCCTTCAATACCGCGTCAATGTCCGTTCCTTCCCGGTCGGACCAGACCGGTGGCACACCGCCGATCCATAACGCGTTTTCATGGCGTTCCAGCGAGCACCGGACCACGTTTCCGGGATACACCCGGCTGCACAGTCGGGTCATCCGGGTGCCCTTGACGTCACCGGTGGGATAATTGACATTGAGCAGAAATTTGCCGTCCGTTTTCAGGGCGTCCCCGACCAGTCTGTTTGCGTGTTCACAGACCTGTTCCAGGTTGCTGAAGTCTTTCGCCGACAGGGCCACGCCGGAAATACCGTGGAAGTAGCCTTCCATGGCACCGGCAACCGTGCCGGAATAGACCACGTCCTCGCCCATGTTGTATCCATTATTGAGCCCGGACACGATCAGGTCGGGTTTTTCTTCCTGGAGCAGGTGGAACAACCCCATGTAACAGCTGTCCGCCGGGGTACCGTCCACCGCGTAAAAATCCGGTTCAATTTCCTTGATCCGCAGCGGCCGGTTCAGGGTCAGCGCATGGGAAGATCCGGACATTTCCTGCAGGGGTACAACGGTGATCACCCGGCCGTGTCCCTGGAGAAACTCCCGCACGGCTCGCAGGCCCCGGGTGAATGGGCCGTCATCATTTGTCTGTAGAATCAAGGGTTTTGCTGTCGATTCGCTCAATGTCCACTCCCGTGTAATAGTGTGTCAGGATGGTCTGGTAATCCGCGCCCCGGGAAGCCATGCCGTAGGCGCCCACCTGGCAGAGGCCCACCCCGTGTCCCCACGCGGTCCCCATCAGGTAAACACCCAGTAGTCTGCCGCTTGGATCCAGGCGCTGAACCAGTCTGAACTTCATTTCCTTGCCCCCCAGTGCCCAGCGGACCTTCAGGCCGCGGATGGTACCGGTTTTCCGGCTGCCAATGACCCGGATGGCGGTGATCCGTCCGGTATCCGTGGTCTCGGCGATTTCAATTTTCTTGATCCTTCCGACGTTGATGTAGCGGCGGATCTTTTCACTCAGGGTGGCAATATCCAGGTATCGATACCAGCGATACTCGGATACAAAGCTGTCCAGCAGGTCTTCCTGTGATTCGGGGGCAATGATGATGATGGCCGCTGTTTTGCCGTTCACCTGGAGCATCCGGCACCGGTCACCGGCACGGAGCCGGGCGGTTTCCATGGGCAGCTCCCCGGCCCCGGCATTGAGGAACAGGGTTCCAGGCGCGGGCGGATCGGCGATAAAGTTGTCATCCACCACCTTGTAGCGGAGCAGGTCCACCACCGGTCCGTCGAACAATTCCAGCATGGCGGCGGAAATGGCGGCAATGTCCGCAAGTGTGGCGGTCTGGTCTTTCAGGGGCTGGACCAACAGCTCGGCGTGGACCAGTTCGTCCGGATCGTCACTGTTAAAGAGGTGTCCGGCCAGTCGGGCACCGATTTCTCTCAGGTTGTCCGACCACAACGGTGCGCCGTCAGGGGAGGGCAGCCCCAGGTGAATCAATACCGGTTCCAGCATGTTGGTGACGGTTTCCGGTGTGGCAGACAGATTCAACTGGTCCAGTTGATCCGGTCGAATCAGTTCCAGTGCCATCAGGCGGGCCAGCCCTAAGTATATTCTGCGATAGTAGGGAGAGGCGATGATCGGCGAATGCCAGTTGGCGGCAAACCGTACCTCGTTCCACGGCTGATCGCCCCCTTCACAGGGGACGCCCCGGAGGTAGGGGACCGGGTCACCGGAGAAGACATGCTCCACGTCTTCGGTATGGCCGCCGCAGATAGCGGTGAACAGGGCGTTGATGGGTTTTCCGTTGTAAGTGAGAATCTCGCCTGCCGTTTCCTTGATCGCCTGGTCGGTCAGTTCCTGTTCCACCGAGACGCCCTTGTAAACCTGGCAGCTCTGCGTGGCGCAGATATCAAACCCCATGGAACGAAACTGGCCGCGGTTGTAAAACACGTAGGTCCGGGCAGCCACCGCCTGGGCTTTCAATGCTTCCAGCTGGGGAAACAGGGTGCCGCTCAGTTCCGCCGGGACCACGCCCCGGAGATAGGTTTCCAGTTCCACCACGTTGATCACGTTGAACCGGTTGCCGTGGATCCGGATTTCCAGGTCGCCCCGGTAGGGCTGGCCGTCAACGGAGACCGGCTTGCGGCTCTTCAATGTGATGGCATGGTCGGACAGGGGGTGCTTGTCATATTCTTTCGTGACCAGGTGAAGTTTGTGTTTCCGGGTGTCGTTTCCATCGGTGGCCACCAGGTAGACATCCGGAAACCCGTTGAGCCGCAGCAGGTCCTTCAAGGACGTGGCATCGGACAGCGAGGTAAACGGGCCGAATCGCACAAGATACAACTTCCGTTCCCGGTCCACCACGGGTTCCAGGTCGGTGAGTCGCGCCAGCATGGACCTGCAGTTGTCCACGGAGTCAGACTTTTTGAACGCGCCGACCTGCACCAGCCAGCCCGGCTCCGTCGCGGCCCCATTTCCCATCCAGATGCGGAAGGTTTCGTTGGCCGGTACGGTCCGGATTTTCCGGTTGTTCTTGTACACCTGCACCGGCGCGGCGCCTGTAAACTTGACTTCGCGCTGGTTTAAGAGAATGCCGACCTTGACCGTCTGGGCCAGGGCCGGCATGGCAAACAGGATGATGAGTATAATCAGTTTTCGGATGGGTCATCCTCCATCATGTTTTCATCCAGTGGTGCTGATTCCAGGAGTTGCCTGGCCCGTTCCAGGTCCTTTTCCTTTACCATTACCCGGATTCGGATCAAGTCCTCGGATGTGGCCGGCATCATGTCAAAACTGGCATCTTCCACCACGGCCGGAATGCCGTTGGTGATCAGAAGGTCCCGGAGTACACGGCCTTCGCCCTTCATGGAGATGCGCTTCAGTACCACCCAGGATTCTGCCGGGAGCTCTTCGGGCGGATTTGCCTGAAGGGGTTCATCACAGTCCGGGCACCGGGTTTTTTCCTGTACAAACTCATACCCGCAGGATGGACAGTACGGCATACGGCCTCCTTCTTACTTGAGCTCCCCGGCGACTGAAAGGCCCGATGCCCCCGCCTGCCGGGAAGCGTCCATGACACGATAGACCAGGTCATATCGGGCTTCCTTGTCTGCTTTGATTATAACCTCTTTTTTTTCGGCGTTGGCCAGTTCTTCGGTAATGATTCGGGTCAGGTCATCGGGTGACGCGGCTGTCTTGCCCACGAATATTTCCCCGGCCTCGGTGATGGTCACCACCACGTTCTGCTGTTTCTTGATGCCTTTGGATACCGAGGACGGCAGGTTCAGCGGGAGTCCGGCTTCCTCCAGGAAGGTGGTGGACACCATGAAGAAGATCAGCAGGAGGAAAACAACATCAATCAGGGGCGAGATGTCCAGGATGGCGTTTCTGCGCCCGGTACCCTTGTCCCGAAAGTTCATGACGCTTTCAACCGTTTGAAAATGGAGAGGATTTCCTTTTCCAGTTCCAGGGTAATGCTCTCCGCCCGGTCCATGTACATGTTGTAAAACACCAGGAACGGGATGGCGATGGAAAGCCCGGTAGCCGTAGTGATCAGGGCCTCCGAAATTCCGCCGGCCAGCAGTTCCGCTTTCCCCACCCCCTCGGTGGAAATCACCTGGAACACCTTGATCATCCCGGTAACGGTTCCCAGCAGGCCCAGCAGCGGCTCAATGGAAATGATGGTGGACAGGGTGGGCAGGTATCGTTCCAGTGAACGGACTGCTTTTTTGCCGGATGTCTGGACGATTTCCCGTAATTCCGCTTCCGGCAGATGACGGTTCTCCAAGGCTTCCAGCAGAATACCCGAGACGGCCGGGCTGGCCTGGGCCCGTACCCGTTCCACCGCCAGTTCAAAATCCTTGTTGGCAATACTGTTTTTCACGTCCAGAAAGAGCTTCCGGTCCAGGACCCGGGATGCCCGCAGGTTGAATGCCTTTTCAATAATAATGGTCAATCCCACCAGGAGTCCCAGCAGGATGGGAAACATCAGGGGTCCGCCCTTGTCAATCAGTTCAAACATGTCTCAGTCCAGTCTGTAGTTGGGCGCTTCCTTGGTGACGACCACGTCGTGGGGGTGGCTTTCGGTCAGGCCGGCTGCCGTGATCCGGATGAAGCGGGCATTGGTTTTCAATTCTTCGATGTTCTTGCAGCCCGCCAGGCCCATGCCGGCCCGGAGACCGCCGATCAACTGGTGAACCACGCCGGACAGCGAGCCCCGGTAGGGCACCTGGCCTTCAATGCCTTCCGGCACCAGCTTGGCCTTGCCGATCTTGGGATCCTGGAAATACCGGTCGGCACTGCCTTTCTTCATGGCTCCCACCGAGCCCATGCCACGATAGGTTTTGTAGGTGCGGCCCTGGTAGATGATGGTTTCTCCCGGTGCCTCGTCCGTGCCGGCAAACAGGCTGCCCAGCATCACCGAGTCTGCCCCGGCCACCATGGCCTTGGTCAGGTCACCGGAGAACTTGACACCGCCATCGGCGATCACCGGGGTGTCGGTTTTCCGGGCGGCGTCCACGCATTCCATGATGGCGGAAATCTGGGCCATGCCGCAGCCGGTTACTACCCGGGTGGTGCAGATGGAGCCCGGTCCGATGCCGACCTTGATTACATCCGCGCCGGCCTTGATCAGGTCCCTTGCGGCGTCAGCAGTGGCGATGTTGCCCACAACAAGCTCCACTTCCGGATACTTCTTCTTCAAAATCCGGGTGGCTTCCAGTACGCCGGCGGAATGGCCATGGGAGCTGTCCATGACCAGGATGTCCACGTTCTTGCGAATCAGTTCGTCGGTGCGTTCTTCCACGTCACCGGCCACCCCGATGGCGGCACCCACCCGAAGCCGTCCCAGGTCGTCCTTGCAGGCTTCCGGATACTGAATTTTCTTTTCAATGTCCTTGACGGTGATGAGGCCCCGGAGATGGAATTCTTCATCCACCACCAGCAGTTTTTCAATCCGATGCTTGTGGAGAATGCGCTTGGCTTCCTCCAGGGTGGTGCCCACCGGCACGGTGACCAGTTTGTCCTTGGTCATGACGTCCCGGACCTTGATGTCGGTGCGGGTTTCGAAACGGAGATCCCGGTTGGTGAGGATGCCCACCAGTTTGCCCCCCGAGGTACCGGATGCAGTGACCGGCACACCGGAGATCCGATACTTGCGCATCAAGTCCTCTGCTTCGTAAACGTAGGCATCCGGCGCGATGGTGATCGGGTCAACGATCATGCCGGACTCGGACCGTTTCACCTTGTCCACTTCTTCCGCCTGTTCCTCGATGGACATGTTCTTGTGGATGATGCCCATGCCCCCCAGTTGTGCCAGGGCAATGGCCAGCCGGGATTCCGTGATGGTATCCATGGCCGCGCTGATCAGTGGAATATTCAATCGGATGTTCCTCGAAAGGCGCGTCCGGATGGAAACCTCGTTGGGATGGGTCTCCGAGTAAGCCGGGACGACGAGTACGTCGTCGAACGTCAAAGCAGTGGGGGGCATCTTGTCGTTCATAGTTTCCTCTCAGTTGCTACCGCAGCATTTTTTGTATTTCTTGCCGCTGCCGCACGGGCAGGGGTCATTTCGTCCGACTTTGGCATTTTCCCGTTTCACCTGTTTCACCGGTGCGGGGCCCTTGGCGCCCACCATCCGGAAGCGGTTCTGATGGGCCCGTGCCTTGCGTTTCTCCTCTTCTGCCTGGCCTTCCGAGGGGGGCTGGATCCAGTACAGCACGCTGATGATCTTGTCTTCCACCCGTCCCATCATGCCTTCAAACAGGGCGAGACTTTCCTTCTTGTACTCAATGAGCGGGTCTTTCTGACCGTAGCCCCGAAGTCCGATGGCATCTTTCAGATGGTCCATGTGACGGAGATGTTCTTTCCAGTTACGGTCCAGGAACTGCAGCGCAACATACCGTTCATGCATCCGGAACATCTTTTCATCACCAATTTTGGCAACTTTTTCGTCATAGGCCCGGGTGATCCTGTCAAAGAGTTTCGCGCTCAGTTCGTCCCGCTTGAAGGACCGGATTTCAGATGCTTCCAGTTCAATGGCAAAGTATTCCTTGAGCTTGGCAACGTATTCTTCGGCCTTCCATTCATCGGGATGCTTGGGATCGTTGATGTACTGTTCTTCCAGCCAGTACAGGATGTCTTCGGTGAGATTGAATACGTGTTCCTTGGCATTGCCGTCCAGGATCTTGCGCCGCAGGCCATAGAACGTGGACCGCTGCTGATTCATCACCATGTCATAGTCCAGCAGGTGTTTGCGGATATCAAAGTTCCGGTTTTCCACCTGCATCTGGGCCCGCTCAATGGACTTGGAAATCATGCCGTGCTCAATGGGCACTCCTTCTTCCATCCCCAGCCGTTCCATAATGCCGGCCACCCGGTCACTGCCGAAGATCCGCATCAGGTCATCTTCCAGGCACAGGTAGAACCGGGAGGAACCGGGGTCCCCCTGGCGACCGGAACGTCCGCGGAGCTGGTTGTCAATGCGCCGGCTTTCATGGCGTTCACTGCCGATAATATGCAGACCGCCGGCATCCAGCACTTCCTGTTTTTCCGCTTTACAGGTTTGTTCCAGTTCTTCGAGAATTTTCTGTTTCTGTTCGGCGGACATGTCGGCGGTATAGGCCTGTTGGGCCATCATATCCGGGTTGCCGCCCAGCACGATATCGGTTCCGCGACCGGCCATGTTGGTGGCGATGGTGACGGCGCTTTTGCGACCGGCCTGGGCCACGATTCCGGCTTCGTTTTCGTGGTGTTTTGCGTTGAGGACCACGTGTTTCACGCCCTTTTTCTTCAGGGCATTGCTCAGCTGTTCCGATTTTTCGATGGATACGGTACCCACCAGTACCGGCTGCCCTTTGGCGTTCCGTTCCTTGATGTCATCAATGATGGCGTTGAACTTTTCCCGCTCGGTCCGGTAGATCAGGTCAGCCTTGTCATCCCGGATTAACGGTTTGTTGGTGGGGATGACGGACACATCCAGGTCATAGATCTTTTTGAATTCGGTGGCCTCGGTATCCGCGGTACCGGTCATGCCGGACAACTTTTCATACATGCGGAAATAGTTCTGGAAGGTAATGGTGGCGTAGGTCTGGCTTTCAGATTGGATCTGCACCCCTTCCTTGGCTTCCAGGGCCTGGTGAAGACCGTCCGAGAACCGGCGTCCCGGCATCAGTCGGCCGGTGAATTCGTCCACGATGATCACATCGTTTCCCTTCACGATATAGTCCACATCCCGTTCAAACAGGGTATGGGCTTTCAACGCCTGCTCCACGCAGTGGAGGATCTCGATATTGACCGGATCGTAGAGGTTTTCCACTTTCAGGAGTTTTTCAGACTTGGCCACGCCCCGTTCAGTGAGGGTGGCGGACCGGTCTTTTTCGTCCACGTGGTAATCCTGGCTTTTGTCGTCCTTGTCTTTGCAACGGGACAGGGACGGGATGATCCGGTTGGCGTCATAATACTTGGCTGTGGATTCTTCTGAAGGTCCGGAAATGATTAACGGCGTCCGGGCCTCGTCGATCAGGATACTGTCCACTTCATCCACGATGGAGAAATGGAATTTCCGCTGGACGCAATCTTCCGGGTAGAATTTCATGTTGTCCCGGAGATAATCAAACCCGAATTCGTTGTTGGTTCCATAGGTAATATCCGCGTTGTAAGCGGCTTTCCGTTCCTGGTCGTCCATGTTGTGGAGAATGGTGCCGGTGCTCAAGCCCAGGAAGTTGTATACCTTGCCCATCCACTCCGTATCGCGGGATGCCAGGTAATCGTTGACCGTGATGACGTGCACGCCCTTGCCGGTCAAGCCGTTAAGTACGGCCGGCAGTGTGGCTACCAGGGTTTTCCCTTCCCCGGTTTTCATTTCGGCGATCATGCCCCGATGAAGGACGATGCCGCCCACCAGCTGTACATCAAAGTGACGCATGTGCAGTACCCGCCACGCGGCTTCCCGGGTAATGGCAAAGACATCGGGCAGGATTTCGTCCATCATGGGGTTGACATTTTCACCGGCAGCCACGGCGCTTACCAGCCGTTCCCGGAATCCCCCCAGTTTTTCTTTCAGTTGCGCGTCAGAAAGTTCCCGCATGCCGGCTTCCAGCTCGTTGATCTGGTTGACGACCGGCAGCATGGACTTGAGGAAGCGGTCATTTTTGGTTCCGAATACCTTTGTCACCATGCCTTTTATCATGCTGTTCACCTGCGATTCATAGTTTTTTGACGGTTGTGATTATAGCACCCGGAGGCGTGGGCGGGTGGGGCTTTATCAGAAATGCATAATCTCGCTGATAATGTAGTCAGAAGGATCCACGGCCTTGTTCTGGACCAGGATTTCAAAGTGGAGATGGGGACCGGTACTGCGTCCGGTATTGCCCACGGTGGCAATGACATCGCCACGCTTCACTTTCTGCCCCTTTTTCACCAGGATTTCCTGCAGATGGCCATACCGGGACTGGATATTGTTCAGGTGACTGACCACCACGGTGTTGCCATAACCGGAATTCTTGCCCACCCTGGTGACAATGCCGTCGCCGGGGGCGAATACCGGTGTGCCGCGGCGGGCCGAAATATCAATGCCCGGGTGGAAATCACGAAGACCGGTAAACGGATCTTTCCGGTAGCCGAAACGGTCGGTGAAGAAACCTTTGACCGGCCATATCGAAGGCGTGTTCCGCAGGATATCATTCCGGTCCTTGTAAATGGTTTCCAGTGCCTGAAACCCCTCGAACAACTGGTCGGCTTTCCGTTCCATGCCGTCCAGGTCCTTGTTCAGGTATGCCGCATAGCGGTTGTTGAGATAGTCTGCACCGCCAATGCCGATTTTCCCTTCATCCAGCGGCACTTCAGCGCCGACGTAGGTGGCCAGTTTTTTGGCCTTGTCCGAGAAGAAATTGAGCTGTTCTTCCAGCTGTTCGGCATTCTGCTGATACTTTCCGTTGACCTCTTTCAATACCTGGATCTCTTTTTCGGCACGGGCCAGGCGCATATTCTGGTTGGTGGAAGTGAAGAAATGGAACAGCAGGAAGGCGAAAAATGCCAGGAGAATCGATGCTCCCCCGATGGCAAAACGCAGATGCAGCCGTCGAATCGAATACTTATGAACCGACCCGCTGTCGTCGGGGAGAATTGTGACAATATATCTGTTGTGCATAAATCTCCTGCCTTATGCGGGGAATTCTACCGTTTCTTCACAAAGTCGTCAATCAAAAATTTGAAACCGTGGTCAACTTATTATACGATTTTTGAAGATATTTGCGTGACGGATGGGTATGGCCGGTTGGCCGTCCCGGTTGAGATGGACACCTGGGGAACGGGAGATGGAGGAGACGTGAACGCGGGAAAGTTTCGATTTGTTCTGATGATGATTGTGCTGGTGTTATCCATTCCGGTCTTCAGTAGCGTTTCGTTATATCCGCCGGCCGTTTCCCGATCATTCCGGGAGTTGGGGGAGGGGACCACGTGCCTGCAAGAAAACCGACCCGGTGAGGCGCGGAAGCACTTTCAGCAGGCCATCAGTCACTGGGGCGCCAATTTTCACGCCCGGGCAAACCTGGCAATCCTGGCTTTTCAGGAGCAGGACATGGAAGAGGCCCGAGCGCTTTTCGGGGAGAGTTTACGGGTATTTGATGAATATCGCGGGCAGGTCCCCCGATGGAAAACGGCCTACGCCATTGCGCTGGAATTGCAGGCGGCCGAAGCCGGAACCGATACCGATGCAGACGTGACAGAAGACGAGGCCGCTGCCGCGGCGCTGGAAGCCCAGCGGGAGGCCTGGCTGAAAACAGCGGCACGGATGCGGCGGGAAGCGGCACGGGAACGGGATATGACCTATCCGGGTCGCTATCGGTTTGAATACGGCAAGCTGCTGTATGCACTGCATGAATATGAGTCCGCACGGGATCAGTATACCTTTGCGGTTGCCGCCAGTCCCGATCTGAAGGAGGCATGGGCGGAATTGTCGGTCTGCTGGTTCCTGCTGGGCAATTGCGAAGAAGCCCGGGCGGCTTACGGTCGGGCGTGGGAACTGGGCGCGTCCATGCATCCTGATTTCGTGCGGGACCTGAAAGCCCGTTGCGGAGAATGAGCTCAACGTTGCATTTGAACAGGGCGGTCCGGCCGATCTGGTCGGGCCGCTTTTTTGTGCCTGGACGCCGTAAACGAGGCGTGAACCGATGGGGTTCGCGGAATCGATGTAGTATACTGGAGTCAATCAGGATCCGGTGGAATACGGACATGAATACTGGCGATGTCATGCCGGTTCCCCGGGAATCAGACGGGAGGACGTCATGAAACAGGTACAAACAGAAAAAGCTCCTCGTGCGATCGGTCCATACTCCCAGGCAATTGTGGCTGGCGGTCTTGTGTTCTGTTCCGGCCAGGTTCCCCTTCACCCGGAAACCGGTGAAATGGTCGGGTCGAACATTACGGAACAGACCGAACAGTCGTTGAAGAACCTGTTTGCGGTACTGGATGCCGCAGGGGTTGGTCCGGATCGTGTGGTGAAAACCACAGTTCTGCTCAGTGACATGTCTGATTTCGCGGATATGAACGTGGTCTATGAACGGATGTTCGGTGGTCACAAGCCTGCACGTGCTGCGTTTGCGGTGAAGACGTTGCCCAAAAACGCATTGGTGGAGATTGAAGCGGTTGCTGCTCTTTGAGATGGATTAAGCTGATGGCCCGATGCTCAGACCTGATGGACGTGCATGTGATGATCAAACCGAACCCGAAAGAAAGGTAAGTATGGCCAAGAAAAAAATATTCGTACTGGACACCAATGTATTGCTCCATGATCCCATGGCGTTGCTGAAGTTTGAAGAAAATGACGTTTATATTCCCATCATGGTGATCGAGGAAATTGACCGGTTCAAAAAGGACATGAATGAAATCGGTCGAAACGCGCGTTATGTGACCCGTTTCCTGGATTCACTCCGCTCCAAGGGGAAGCTGTCCCAGGGCGTTTCACTGGGTGAGGGACTGGGCAACGTGGTTGTGACGCTGACCCGGGAATCGGTGGACCTGGGTGTGGACGTGGGGAACAAGGCCGACAACGAAATTCTCAAGATTGCGGTGGACCTGGCGGCCAAGCTGGACAATGGTAACAAGGTTGTGTTCATTACCAAGGACACCAACCTGCGCATCAAGGCGGATGCGCTGGGACTGGATTCCCAGGATTATGAAAATGATCGGGTGGATCTGGAAGAACTGTACAGCGGTACAGCAGATTATTACACCACCGGTGATGTGATCGGTAAGTTTTATTCCATGGATGAAATGCCGTTGCCGCCGGACCTGGAGGCCATGCATCCCAACGAGTTTGTCACCCTGATCAACTCCGAAAACCCCAAGCAGTCGGCGCTGGCCCGTCACAATGCCGTGATGAAGTCATTGGTTCGCCTGGGAGATCGGGAACCGGTCTGGGGCATTTCCCCCCGGAATAAAGAACAGATCTTTGCCTTCGACATGCTGCTGGATGAATCCATCTCGCTGGTGACGCTGGTCGGGAAGGCCGGTACCGGGAAGACCCTGCTGGCCATGGCGGCCGGCCTGGTCCAGGTTGCGGACCAGCGGACCTATGACCGGTTGCTGATTGCCCGGCCCGTGATTCCCATGGGCAAGGACCTGGGCTATCTGCCCGGGGACGTGGATGAAAAAATGCGCCCGTGGATGCAGCCGATTTTCGACAACCTGGATTTTATCCTGGGTGGCGGCATGGAAGAAACCTATATGCGGGGTGGTTACCAGGAACTGATCAATCAGAAGATCCTCCACGTAGAGCCGTTGACCTATATCCGCGGCCGCAGCATTCCCCGTCAGTTTATTGTGATCGATGAGGCCCAGAACCTGACCCCCCACGAGGTGAAGACCATCATTACCCGCGCAGGCGAAGGCACCAAGATCGTGCTCACCGGTGACCCGTACCAGATTGACAATCCGTACGTGGACTCCAACAGTAACGGCCTCAGCTACCTGGTGGAACATTTCAAGGACCAGACCATTTCGGGACATGTGACGCTGACCAAGGGGGAACGTTCCTTCCTGGCGGAAACGGCAGCACGGCTCCTGTAAGAGGAACTGTATGAAAAACGATAACACCAGTTACATCCAGGCATTCGGGGTCGCCAACCTGCTGACCATTCTCCGCATGTTCCTGATTCCCATTTTTGTGATCGCGTCGGTGTACCAGCTGCACCTGATTGCGTTTGTGATGTTCGTGGTGGCTGGTATTACGGATTTTCTGGACGGTTACATTGCCCGGTATACCGAACATGTGACTGATGTGGGGAAGTTTCTGGATCCCATGGCGGACAAGGTGATGCTGATTTCGGTATTCGTGGTCCTGTCGCTGGAAACCATCGGCAACACCAATGTCATGCCGGTATGGGTGACCATCCTGGTGATTTTCCGGGATGTGTTTATTGCCATTGCCTCGGTGGTTATTTTCTTTACCACCGAAGTGAAGGCCCTGACGCCCAGCATTTTCGGCAAGTTGTCCACCTTTATCCAGATCAGTACCGCGTCCCTGTACCTGCTGTGTAACGCGTTCGGCTTGTCGGCCTTCTGGTTGTTGTACATGGCCTACGCGGTGGCCATTCTGACCGTCGTTTCCGGTGTCCAGTACCTGGCCCGGGGCGCCAAGAGTAAGATGTGATGAAAAAACGCCTGATCATTGTCGGTATCGCTATTGCCATCGTGGTGGTGATTTTTTCCCTGTCCGGGGTGTTGTCATCATTGATCATCGGCCTGGTGATTGCCTATGTGCTGGACCCTTTCGTGGATTTCTTCGAGGCAAAGGGGGTCCGGCGTTCGCTGGGAATTGCGTTGATTTTTACGGTAATCCTGGCCATGATGGCGGCATTCGTGATGATTGTTGGTCCGGTGATTTCCCGGGAAGTTACTGCGTTTACCCGGAAGGTCCCCCAGTATGTGGAACAGATCAAGGAAACGGCCATTCCGTTTGTAAAGGACTATGTGGATGAGCATCCGGAACAGATGGAAACCGTCAAAGAGAGACTGCAGACCCTGGGGATGGAAATCCTCCTGCCGGTGGTGAACTTCCTGCGGAACCTGTTTTCCGGCGTCATCAACATCGTGCTGGGTATCCTGGACCTGATCCTGATCCCGGTGATGGCGTTCTACCTGCTCAAAGACATTGACCGGCTCACCGATAAACTGGCCGACGCGATCCCCCTGCGCTACCGGGACCGGGTGCTGGATGTGTTCGGGGAGATTGACGGCGTATTGAAAGACTTCCTCAAGGGCCAGGGTACGGTCAGTATCATCCTGGCTGTCCTGTACACCATCGGGCTGTCCATTTGCGGTGTTCCGCTGGGGATTGTTATCGGTATCGTTGCCGGACTGGCCAACATGATCCCGTACTTGGGGGTGGCCATCGGATTGGCCCCGGCATTGCTGCTGTCCTGGCTGGATGCCCAGAGCGTACCGCTGCTTTTCGGTGTGATTGCCACGTTTGCCATTGCCCAGGCGCTGGAAGGGTCCCTGATATCGCCCAAGATTGTGGGGGACAAGGTGGGGCTTCATCCGGTTACCGTGATTGTGGCCATTCTGCTGGGCGGTCATTTCTTTGGATTCGTGGGAATCCTGGCCGCGGTGCCGGTGGCTGCTGTGGCCAATGTGCTGACCCGACGCACCTATGCCTGGTATCTGCAGAGTGATCTCTACCTGAACTGATGCTGCGCAACCACGGGCTGGCGCTGTTTTTCTCCCTCCTGGTGATTGCTGCGGTCTTCCCATTCTTTCCCTGGCTGGTTCCGCCATTGGCGGGGGTGCTGTTCGTGTGTTTCAGCCGGACGCGTCGAAAACAGGCCATTGTCCTGATGGCCATGATTGCGGTTCTGGTGGTGTCCTTCGGTATCCGGAATACGGGTCATCAACGGCTTTCGGCACGCTTGGGTGATCCGGTAAAGGTTTCGGGTGTTGTCCGCCATGTGGCCGTGGCAGAGCGGTACATTTCGGTAGACCTGGTGGCTGCGACCCTTCGATCATACGATGACCGGTTGCTGACCATGCCCCGGAACCTGCGGGTAACGCTGTCCGGGACGAAGGGGTACGGGGAACTGGTCCCCGGCGCACGGTTCACGGGAACGGGGCAGCTCCGTCAACGGCGTGTCTACCGGAACCCCGGTACCGACCGGACCGCATTCTACCGGGCACGGAACCAGTTGATGACGGTGTCCATCGGATCGCCGGCCCACGGGAAGGGAACATCCACCTGGACATCCAGGCTGATCCAGCGGGTCAATCCATTTCATACAGGATTGTCTGAAACCAGCACCCTTGTGCTCAGGGGTATGGTGGCCGGTGACCGGGATGCGTTGCCCGAACCGTTGCGGGATCGGGTCCGCGCGTTGGGCATTTATCACCTGTTCGTGGTATCCGGATTCCATTTCGGCATTTTTTTCGCGGTGATTTATCTGTTGCTGATGCTGCTGCCAATCCGACCCCGCTATCGAAAGACAGCCGGGCTGGTGGCACTGGCCTGCCTGTTGCCCATGACCGGGTTCTCTGCCCCGTCCGTCCGGGCGTTCCTGATGATTGCGTTTTACCTGGTATTTTCCCTGCGGGACATCCGTATCCCGCCGGGGGACGCGGTGGGGCTGGCCGGTATCCTCCTGCTCCTGTTCAACCCGTGGCAGGCCCACGATCCGGGGTTCCTGCTCTCGTTCCTGGTGTCCGGCGGTATCGTGGTCAGTTTACGGGAAGAAGACCGCTGGTGGCAGATCCTGATTCGGGTGCCGTTCGTGGCATTCCTGGTGTCGTTGCCCATCATGGTGGGTTGGTTCGGCCAGTTGCCGCTGACGGGGCCGGTGGTGAACCTGCTGATGACACCGGTGGTGACCGCAATATTTTACCTGTTCATGCTGGTCCAGCTCCATCTCCCGGTGACGGGACTGCTGGAATGGCTGGTGACCGGCATGCTGTGGCTGATTGACCGGATGCCGGTCCTGCAGCTCCATCTGGTTTCCATGCCGGCTGCATTTGCGGGATTGGCCGGTATCGGGGGATTCCTGCTGGTGCCCGATCGAAAACGGAAATGGATGTTCCTGACGGCCGGGACAATACTGACCCTGGTGATCGCCGGGTTGCCCGGGCGCATCCATAACCGGATGGTGATACCGGATACCGGTCAGAGCCAGGCCATTCTTGTTCAGTTTGGGGGAGTCAACTGGCTGTTTGACGCGGCGGGGGAATGGGAAGGGCGGCTGGCGCTGGTTCCCCGGCTGCAATCATTGGGGGTGGACCGGATTGATGCCCTGTTCCTGTCCCATTTTGATGCGGATCACGCGGCGGGTCTGCCCGAACTCCTGGACCGGATACCGGTGGCGATGGTCTATGCGCCCGACGCGGGCGGCTCCGGAACCCATGCGTGCCGGATCCGTTCGGCACTTGACCGGTTGGATGTGCCATTGCGGTTGTTGAACCGGCAGTCATCCCCGGTTGAATCCGGGAACGGCCTCGTGGCGAAGATTGTTCATCCGGTTGAAACTCCGATACCGCTGGGCAGCGGCAATGCCCGTTCCCTGGGGGTGGAACTGGCGGCCGGGGATACCCGGATCACCATCCTGGGTGACCTGGACGGGGAAGCGCTGGTGCGGCTGGCGCCGGAGCTGGACAAGACGGATATTCTGATTGCGCCCCATCACGGCAGCCGAAGGGCCGCGGTTCAGGGATTGCGGGAACGGGTTTCCCCCGATACCGTGGTGGTCTGCTGCGGTCGGAACAACCGTTATCATTTTCCGTCCAGGGACTTCCGGGAACTGTTTTCCCATGTGACCTTTCGGACAACAGCAGACGAAGGCGAGATCCGGATACCCATAAAAATCCCCACGAACCGGTAAATATTTCCGGTTTCACCCCTGAAATGGTACAATTCGTGTCATGAAGAAACGAGCTGTTTTTATGGACCGTGACGGAACGGTCAGTCATGAGGTGGGTTACATCAACCATGTATCCCGAATGCGGCCCTATTCGTTCACGCCGGAAGCGATCCGCCTGATCCGGGATGCCGGGTTGCTTGCAGTGCTGGTCACCAACCAGGCCGGTGTGGCACGGGGCTATTTTGAAGAAGACATGGTCCATCGTGTCCACGACCGGTTGCAGGGTATCCTGGCCCTGGACGGCACAAGGCTGGACGGGATCTACTATTGCCCCCACCATCCATCAGCCGGTGAACCGCCCTACCGGGCCAATTGCAACTGCCGGAAACCCCGCCCGGGGATGCTGATGCAGGCCGTGACCGACCTGGACATTGATCTGGAAAACTCCTTTATGGTGGGTGACAAGATTTCCGATGTGGAAATGGCATTGGACCAGGGTCTCACCGGGATCCTGGTAAAAACCGGGTATGGCCGCGGAGAACTGGAGCACCAGTCCCATCAATGGACGGTACAGCCCCATTTCATCGCGGAAAACCTGCTGGAGGCCGCCAAATGGATCATCCGCAACTGATTGACGCCGTGGAACGGTTTTCCGGCAAGACCGTTCTGGTGGCCGGAGATATTGTCCTGGACGAATTCATGTATACCGAGATCGACCGGGTGTCCCGGGAAGCACCGGTATTCATCTGCCTGTACCAGCACAGTGACCGGTATCCCGGTTGTGCGGGCAATACGGCGATGAATCTCCGGGCCCTGTCCGCCAATGTGCTGCCGGCCGGTCTGGTGGGCCGCGATGAAGACGGCCGCCGGATCAGTGATGAATTCTGGTCGTCGGGCATGGATCTGCGCTGTCTGCAGCGGTCCCGGCTCATGCACACCATGAAAAAGACGCGAATCCTGGCCGGCGGCGTGCACCGGGCCAAGCAGCATATGCTTCGGGTGGACCGGGAGTCTTCGGTATCCCGTTTTCAACTCTATCGGCGTTCCCGTCCCCTGCTGGACGAGTTGGACGCCATCATTATCAGTGATTATGGGTACAACACGGTCACACCGGAAAACACCTCCCGCCTGATCCGGGACGCCCGGCAGCGGGACATCCCGGTTTTCCTGGATTCCCGGTATCGTTGCACCGCGTTCAAGCATGTGCTGGCCATTACCCCCAACGAAGAAGAGGCGGAAGCCGTTTTGAAACGGTCCATTCCGGAGAATGGAGCGGAACTGACCGAGGCTCTGGAAACGCTGACCCGCTGGGCCGATTGCCGCTATGTGCTGTTGACCCGGGGCAGTCGCGGTATGGTGGGATATGACCGGGAACAGCGGGAAACTACCACGGTTCCCATCTTCGGCTCACCCGAGCCGGTGGATGTTTCCGGAGCCGGGGACAGCGTCATGTCGGCCTTCGCCCTGGGTATGGCAAGCGGTCTGTCCTTTTCAAAGGCCGTCATGCTGGCCAACGTGGCCGGCGGTGTGTCGGTGATGCGCAAGGGCACCTATTCCGTAACATCTGATGACCTGCTGGAGGCATTGCGTGAAGAAGATATTCCCGCGGGAACAACTGGTCCCGCTGATTGAACAGGCAAAACAGGACGGGCTGACCGTCGGCTTTGCCAATGGCTGTTTTGACCTGGTCCACGTGGGGCATGTCCGCTACCTGACTGATGCCAAAGCCAATTGCGACCGGTTGGTGGTGGCGTTCAACACCGATGAATCGGTCCGGGCCATCAAGGGCGACGGCCGGCCGCTGGTGCCGCTCAACGAACGGATGGAAGTGGTGGAGGCCTTTGCCTGCGTGGACTGGATTACCTGGTTTGATGAACCCGATGTTGTGGTCAGCCTGCGGACGCTGCAGCCGGACATCCAGTTCAAGGGAACGGACTATACCGAGGATACCGTGCCCGAGCGGCACATCATGAAAGAACTGGGTGGCCGGGTGATGATCGTGGGCGATCCCAAGGACCATTCCACCACCGAGATGAAAGAGCGGATGGAACAGGAGAATAACGGGTGACCGATCTCATCGTTTGTGCCACCGAACCGGAAATTGCCCCGTCGCATCATAATTATTCCATGGGCCTGTGGCAGGATTTCGCGGGCGGATACCTGGCGGAGGGAGATGGGGTGTGTGTACTGGTGACCGGAATTGGCAAAACCAACAGTGCGTATGCATTGGGGCAATACCTGGCGGCATATCCAATTCCCGACCGGATCATCAATGCGGGTATTGCCGGTGCCTGGCTGGAAACGGGCGTTTCCGTGGGGGACGTGGTGGTGGCGACTTCGGAAACATACGGTGATGAAGGGGTGCAGACAGAATCCGGTTTTTTGACCATGGCGGATGTGGGATTCCCGCTGGTCAACGATCCGCCCCTGCACAACCGGTTTCCCACATCCGGAACGATTGAACTGGTTCGGTGGATCATGGACCGGACCGGGTTGACCGTTCATGGAGGGCCCTGCCTGACGGTGAGCAATTGTTCCGGTGATCCGGACCTGGCCGCTGCACGATACCGGCAGTTTCAACCCCTGGCAGAATCCATGGAAGGAGCGGCCCTCGCCCATGTGGCCGTTATTCACGATATTCCATTTCTGGAACTGCGGGGTATTTCCAACCACGTGGGTCACTATGACAAGTCCCTGTGGCGGATCGGTGATGCCATTGACGCTGTTAACCGCTGCCTGGATGCCCTGCTGGAGGATTGACATGGCCTTGAAACTGGCGTTTTCCCCCTGTCCAAACGACACGTTCATGTTCCATGGGATCGTGTCCGGCGCCGTGCCCCTGCCCTGGCCGGTATCCATCCGGATCGGCGATATTGAAGAATTGAACCGCTGGGCGATGGCCGGGGAGACCCAGTTGACCAAGCTGTCCTTCGCGGCCTGGTTCCAGGTGGCCGATGACTATGTCCTGCTCAACGCCGGCTCCGCGCTGGGCCGGGGATGCGGTCCGCTGGTGATTTCAAAGAAGACCATTGAGCCCGGTGAGTTGCCCGGATTGCGCATTGCCGTTCCCGGGTTGCACACCACCGCCTGCCTGCTGTTCAACAGCTATTGTCCGGACGGGCCGGAACTGGTGCCCATGCTGTTTTCCGATATCGAGCAGGCCATACTGGATGGAGATGTGGATGCGGGCGTGATCATCCATGAGACCCGGTTCACCTATCGGTTTCGGGGTTTGCAGAAGATCGTGGACCTGGGGGAATGGTGGGAGGAAACCACCGGCCATCCCATTCCGCTGGGCTGCATCGCGGTGAAGCGGGACCAGCGCCATGCGGGAGAGATTTTCGACCGGGCGCTTCGAACCTCGGTGGAGCTGGCATTTGAAAATCGGGCATCCACCTATCCGTTTATCCGGGAGCATGCCCGGGAGCTGGACCAGGATGTGATTGATGCCCATATTGACCTGTATGTGAACGCGCATTCCATTGATTTGGGCGATAGCGGCCGGGCCGCGGTCCGCCACCTGTACGCGGTTGCCCATCAATCCGGCCTGGTGAACAGGGTACG
>CAZDKZ010000017.1:0-36932 GCA_964506215.1 uncultured Holophagae bacterium | reverse complement strand
GCAAGGTCAATGCGGCCCTGTCGCTGGGATCTACATTGCTGGGGGCGTTCCTGGGCAGAAAAGGGGTGAGCCGGACCACGGTGAACCGGGCGGCAACCAGTGTCCGTCGTGCCGGCCGTATCCGTAAGGAATCCCTGGATGTGGACCAGGCCGGTGAACATCTCCGGGAACTGGAGATGGAACTGCAGGAAATGGAACAGCAGTTGGCGGAAGAAATTGACGCTTTGCGGATGAAGCTGGACCCGGACCGGGAAGAACTGGAAATGGTGGTAATCCGGCCCAAGAAAATCAACACCGTTGTGCGCCAGGTTTCGCCGGGATGGTTGCCCTACGTGGAGAAAGCCCCCGGACGGTTTGAGCCGGCCTGGGTTATGGCAGACGCCTGAGCGGGCGGTAACAGGTAGAGAGATACAGGGGCCTGGTTACCAGGCCCCTTTTTCAGTTCAACCAGGCAATACCCCCGTTGAGCCAGGTGGCGAACCCGACCCAGGCCAGGTAGGGGGCCATCAGCCAGGCAGCTGTCCGGGAGACCGGCGCCATCTGGAAGATGATCAACCCGATCAGCAGGACCAGGGGTACAATAATGAACAGTCCGCCCACCGGGGAACGCATGCCGAAAAATACGATAGACCAGGCCGCATTGAGTACCAGCTGGGCGGCGAACAGCCAGACCACCGGTTGCAGCAGGCGTCCTGTTTCCGGTAACCGGTTCCAGGTCAACCAGATGGCCACGGCCATCATCACATAGAGGGTGATCCAGACCGGGCCGAACACCCAGTCCGGTGGTGTGAGTGGCGGTTTTGTCAGGGTCGGATACCACTGGGAGACGCTGGTGCGGGTTGCCATGGCGCCAAGTATACCGGCTGCCTGGCAGGCCAGGATTGCCACGATGAGGCCGGCAACGCTTTTCGCCGTCACACGAATTCTCCTGCCTGCTCAGCCGGCTTTTCCGATTGGGCCCAGAGACCGAACATCAGGTATCCGAATCCCACCGCGAAACTCAACAACCAGAACATCTGGATATTGAGATGCAGGAGCATTTTCAGCAATTTCAGGAACATGGCCGGGGTCATGGCGACAACGGCCGTCCGATAGATGACCCCATAGTCGGACTTTTCGGCCAGGAACCCGTTGGGGATCAGTCCCAGCACGGCATACCAGAGTCCCAGGAGCAGTCGCCAGATGAAGCCGCCCAATGCGCAAACCGGCAGCAGGACCCAGAACAGCAGGGTTCGTGCCAGGTCCAGCCAGCCTTCGACGGTGTCTTTGTTCATGAAGAACTGGGGTATGGTGGAAAGATCATACATCCGCACTTCATTGAGACTGCTTTGCTGGCGGACATAAACCCGGTCTTCGGTCATCAGACCGCCCAGGATTTCCGGCGTCAGTTCGGTGTACTGGCCCGTGGTGTCAATCAGGAACCAGATTTCATCCGGGTTCCTGGGATTCACAATGGCATGGGGTTCTTCCACGTTGGTGGACACCACCCCGTTGGTGATGGTAATGTCCGGTATCTGGGACAGCACCGCAGGTGCATCCTGGACGACCCAGAGCGAAAACTGGCTTTGAATTCCGATACAGACAAAGGCCCAGAAAATCAGCTGGACCACGATGAGATAGCCGAACACCCGGCCACCCCAGCTTTCCCCCACTTCCCGGTAGAATTTCTTTGAACCGAAGGAAAGCAGTATTGCGAGAAAAATATTGGTCTTCTTCATGACCGTACCCCCCCCGTTTCCGAACACGGTTGATTTTGCAGCAACTGGAACTGCATTCATTTTACCACTTTGCCGGTGTTTCCATTCAAACCCGGTATCCGATCTTCTGGACGGTTGGCGTTTCAACCGATAGACTGGTCCCTGACAGAGTGAATTGACAAGCGAGGTGGACCAATGGAAACCGGTTGGATTGTTCTCTGCCTGGCAGGGGTTGCGGCAGGTTATTTTCTTCTGGTTCGGCCACTGTTGAACCGGGTGCGCCGTTCACGGCTGATGAAACGTCCGTTCCCCGCCGAATGGAGTCGGATCATTGAAGAACGGGTACCGCTGGCCGCGTGCCTGTCCGGACCCCGGCGGGAACGGTTGAACGGACTGGTACAGGTGTTTCTGTCCGAGAAGGTGTTTGAGCCCTGCGGCGGTCTGGAAATGTCCGACGAGATTCGTGTCACCATTGCCGCCCAGGCCTGCCTGATGCTGGCCGGGCTGAATACCATCCATCCATATCCGCGGTTGAATACCATCCTGGTATATCCGGCTGCTTATTCTTCCCGGACCGCGGTTCGGGATGGGGGGATCCTGGGTCCCCAGTCCCGGGCAGGAGAATCATGGGACCGGGGTGTGGTGGTGTTGTCCTGGGACCATGTATACAAAGGTTCCGCCGATACCCGGGACGGACGGAATGTTGTCTTCCATGAATTTGCCCATCAGCTGGACCAGGCCCACGGACCGGCGGACGGGGTGCCGGATTTACGGGAATGGTCGGCCTACGCGGTCTGGTCCCAGGTCTTGAACGCGGAATACAAGCGGCTGTTGAAAGCGGTGAAACACCGGAAGCGTCACGTGATGGATGCCTACGGTGCCACCAACCCGGCGGAGTTTTTTGCAGTAGCCACCGAGACCTTTTTTGAGAAGCCGGACCGGATGCAGCGGGAAGCACCGGACTTGTACCATGAGATGCGTGCCTGTTTCCAGCTGGATCCGGCGGAATGGAACGGTTCGGCGGATTGAATCAGGTGCCCGGTTCGGTGCCGCCGGATCCCCGCCTGGACCGGACCAGGCGGATCAGGCCGGCAATCAGGGTTGGTTCCGATGGTTCCTGGCTGACAAAAGCCAGCACAATTCTGCCCAGCGAAGTGGCCAGCCAGTAGATCGGGACGCACAGGAACAACAGCAATATCAGCAGCGAGCCTGTTATGACCAGCAGGAATGCGTTCAACAGCATGACCAGGCCCAGCAGGATGAATCCGATCACCAGGCTCAGGAACGCCCCGGCCATGGATACCCGGTTTACGGGAATCCCGCTGATGTTGGAAAACCGGTATTGCATATCCAGCGGACACAATCCCATGAATGGCATGCGCAGCCACCAGATGAAGCGGGAGCCGCCCCGTGCGATCCGGACCGATGCTGTGGTTTCCAGTTTGTGCTGCCGAACGAACAACTGATGATTTTCCTCGGTGTAATCGTACAGGTTCCGGACCAGTTGGCCCGGGCCCAGCAGGCCGTATCGATAGCACACGGTTTTGCCGGTGGTTTCCTTGTTGAGCAGCTCGTACAGCTTACCCTGGAATCGGATGGTGGTGCCGGTGGCATACCCTTTCCGGGGTCTCAGGAATTGCTTGTCAAACCGGGAGCGGATGACCAGCGGACATGAATTCTCCGGTTGCAGACGAATGGTCTCCAGTTCCCAGTCAATCTGTTGAACGGTCATGGCTGTCTCCATTCGGGTGTTGTTTCTACTTTGCGCCGGTTGCGATCCGGGGTCAATGGAAAACTGGCGGTTTACGCGGATTCACGGTGAATCAGTTGCACAAAACCTGCCGCAGCGCCATATTGGTTTTATACAACCGTTCAGCAGTATAACGAAACGGCCAGTTCCATGGCCTGACAGGATTGGGGGAGGGAGCGTATGCGTTTTGTGATTGTCATATTTCTGGCCCTGGTGTGGACGCCGACCGCGCCGCTTATGGCATCGGGTCTGTCCGGCAGCTGGGTGATGAACACGTCTAACGGCACATTTACATTGACGTTGCAGGAAAGCGGCAACCGGCTGACCGGGGCGCTGACAGGTGCCACCGGCCATCGGATGACACTGGAAGGTGAGGTGGAAGGTGGTGTCGGGATGGGGGTCATCCGGGACAGCCAGGGGGGTGTTTTCTTCGAGGTGTTTACGGAAGGGTCCGCCCTGATGCTGATGCTCATTGAACCGGACGCCAACAATATGCCGGACTACAACCGGGCCCGGGAATTGCAGTTTCAACGATCCTCCGCGGCCGCACCGCCTGTCCGGTCCACTGCGCCAACGGTTCCGTCTCCCCCGGCCCGGTCGCCGGCGGCAGGAGCATCCGGGGGCCTGGGGGGCGGTGCCGGAGCCAATCCACTGGCACGGCAGACGCCGGTGGATCCGTTGGTGGGAACATTTTCCGGCAATGGTGTTGTACTGACGGTGACTGGCGGAAACGGCCACTATACCGGTACGCTGTCATTCAGCGGCAATCGATATCCCATCCGGGCAACCGGCGGCGGTTCACAGCTGAGCGGCGCGTTCAATGCGTCTGGTTCTGATTTTCAGTTTTCCGCCACCCTGGACGGGAACCGGATGACATTTCAGACCGGCGGAACCACCTACAACCTGACAAAACAGGGGTCGGCAGCAGCCACGCGACCGGCGAACCCGTTGCAGAAAAGCGGCGGTGCCACCGTGACGCCGGCCAACCGGGCCCCCAAGGGATACACCGGCGGTGGCAACCGGATCAGTGACGAGCAGGCCGGGGTCTCCCTGGCCGTTCCTTCTGGATGGAAGGCGCAGAAACAGGCGGCAGGCGGGTACATACTGGCATCCGATGTTCACAAGGGGCTGATTCTCATCACCGGCCACGCCTACAACAGCGTACAGCAGATGGAGCAGGACTCAGGGGAGGGGATCCAGGACCCCCAGAACAACACCTCCCTGATGTTCACCGGTCAATCAGTTGCCGTGGGCAGCAACGGCATGGGGTGTGAGATGTCCGGATCGGTCCAGGGCACACCGGCAAAAGCCTACACCGTGGGACTGGTGTCCCCGCACGGAGGTGGGATTATCATCATCGCCCTCACCTCCGCCGAAGCGTTTACCGCCCAGTACCGCCAGTGGGCAGAAGAGATGGCAGCCAGTACCCGGTTTACGGAGCCCAAGCTGGACACCGCGCTGATGCAATGGTTCGCGGGGAAATACTGGCGGTACACCAGCTCGTCTAGTTATACCTCGGTGTATGCCACGGAGTCGTCCATGACGTTTTGCGCCAACGGCCTGTACCACGATTCCTACGAATCCGGGGGGTCCGGCACCGGATCGGACCAGTACGGCAACCAGACCATGGCCTATGGCGCCGTGGGTACCGATTCCAATCGGGCGCGGTGGATGATCCGGGGCAATAAGCAACAGGGTGTCATTACCGTCATCAAGCCGGATGGGTCCAGCTATGACCTTAACTACCGGGCCGTGGGTGAAGGACAGGACATGTACTTTGACGGCACCCGGTATAACTGGGTGAACCGGGGGGACTGCAACTGACGAAAGCGGAATGCGATTTGAACCGGTAACCGGACGGGACCGCTACTCGGAAAGGGGCTGGGGAGTGTCCGGGTCGAGCCAGATGTCCAGGGAACGGCCCAGCACGGTTTCCAGTTCCCGGATATGGGGCAGGAAGTATGCCTGCACACGCTGTCTGGTTGATTCTGCCATGGGTTCGGGTTTCAGCATGGACTGGAGTGTACGCATTTTCAACCGGTACCGGACAGCCGGTGGCAGAATTGATTTCAGCGCTGTTTTCCAGCCACTGGATTCCAGCAGCTGCGCGGACAACCATCCCGCGGACCGGTTCCGGTACACGCCGGACGGGTTCACCCGACGTGTGATCATCAGGGACTTGTCCATTGGGATTTCCAGGTGTTCGGCAACTTCGGCGATGGAGCGGGGGATATCAGCGAAGAATTCTTCGTGGATCCAGATACGGGTTTTCGGAAAAGCATCCCGCCAGGCTTTCACCTGTTTTGCATAGTGTCCGAAGCCGATGTAATCATAAGAATAGGTCAGTCCCATGTCCATTCGCTCCCGTATGGTTTCCGGACGGATCGATTCTTCAAAGGTTAAGGGGTCTCTCAGGCGGGCCTTCTTGACCAGGTAGTGGGACCAGGCACGGTATACCGGGTTCCGCAGCATCAGGATGATCTTCAGCTCGGATGCCCGATCACCGTATAATTTCCGGATGTTGTTGATGGTGGTTTCATAATCGTAGAGATACCACACCGATGCCTCCCCGGTAATCTGCCCAGGTTCGGCGTCATGAAACAGGTCCAGGTAATCATCCAGGTCCGGTACCGTCCAGTCTTCCATCAGCACGCCGGACCGGTATTCCCGTCGTTTGCCGATACCCCAAACGGAGAAAAACATGGGTTCTTTTTCCAGGGGCATGTAGACATCGGGGTGGTGTCTCAGGTGTTCGTACAGGGCCGTGGTGCCCGATCGGGATGCGCCCGGGATCAGAAAATCCGGGAGCCGGACGGTTCGGTTTTCATAGGTTATATCCATCTGTTCCGCCTGTTGGTTGATTGTTCAAGTGTATCAGGTTTCGGCTCGCGGTTGTTTCCCCATGTTGGTCATTCAGTTGTCTAATATGCCCAATCCGGTTCGTTGGTGAAGTATTGAAATTCGATGATGCGCCCTTCCGGGTCTCTGGCAAAGAAGTTGTAAATGGGATAATTGGGATTCATGGTGGGTTTGCCCAGCGCGATATGGTGGAACTTTTCATACATCCGGTCCACCGTTTTCTGTTCCGGGTAGAAGAAGGTAATGCAGCCCTGCGTTTCAGATTCTTCCCGCTGGCAGAATCCCAGCAGCAGCGTGCCATGCCGCAGAATGCGACAATCCGCCTGGTCCATCCACAGGGTGCAGCCCACTTCGTTGACATAGAAATCGGTAATCTGTTTCAGCATTTGTGTTTTGAAAAAAATGATGCCCGCCATACCATTCTCCATTCCCTTCTGCGGTTCCCGGTGGACGCACCCGGTATACACCAGGACAATTGCCAGGAGCACCATCGGTATTCTGTTCGTCATGGGACCTCCAGGTCCATTATACGGGGGAGCGGGGGAAGAAGGAAAGGGCCGGTTATCCGTAACCGGCCCGGCGGGTAAGTGCTTCAGTCTGTCACTTCCTTGAGACTGCTGCCGCAATGGGGACAGATGTTCCATTCCGGGGCCGTGGGGGCTTCGCAGGACGGGCAGAGCAATTCCTGACTGGCACCGCAATAGGGGCAGACCATGAAATCACCCTGGAGTCCCTTGCTGCAGGCGACACAGGTTTTTTTCACGTTGTACCTGACGATGAGATAAATAATTACCCCGATCAGGTTGGGCATGAAGGTGGCCACGGTGGCCCAGAGCCACGGGTCCATGCCTTTCTTTTTTGCGTCCTTGTAGACCAGCGTTGCGATCAGTGCCAGCAGACCCAGCGCAAACGCGGTGGGCAGCAGCATGATATAAGCGACGGCGCGATCATCCGGGCCCACGCCTTTGATGAAGACCAGGCCCATGGCAAAGGCGACCAGCAGGACAACCAATGTGGCCAGGATGATGAAGACATACTTGAATATGGAGTTGTGTCTGTTCATTTGATTCCTCCAGTTTTGTTTATCGTTATCAACAGTTCCATCCGTGTCAAAGCCGCGCCCACCCGGTCCCTGGCGGCCAGGAGGGCAAGGATCACCGCACTGCCGCAGATGCTTTCCAACGCCAGGATGATCCCCCGGTTGGTCCAGGACAGTCCCGGTGCCAGCGGTGCTGCGATCATGGCCACAAATAGACCGGCGTTGAGTACCAGTGACAGGATCACCATCCATTGGACCATCCGGTGCCGGCGGTGAATCCGGTTTACCACGGTCCGCTGCAACGCGGGAGCGGGCGTTTCTTCAGCTTGGACCAGTTGTTCCAGGAGCTGGTCCAGTCGGTCATGTTCATGCATGGTCATCCTCCAGTACGGCTTTCAGGAGTTTCCGGGCCCGGGACAGGCGCGATTTTACCGTGCCTTCCGGAGTGCCGATCATGGCGGCGATTTCCGTGATGGTAAAGTCCCGGTAATAATAGAGAATCAGGGGGATCCGGATGGAATCGTCCAGGCGGTTCACCGCCCTGCGGAGCCGGTCCATTTCCTCGGTCTCGGCCAGTTGCTGGTCCGCGCCGGGAGCAGGATCAGTGGCAAGGAGGTCCAGGCCATTGTCATCCTGTGGTTTCACCAGCCGCCTGCTCCAGCGTTTTCGTTTCCGATACCGGTCCCGGTAACGGTTCAGGCAGATGGTGAACAGCCAGGGCAGAAATCGATTGCCCGCCTGGAAACGGTTGATACTGTCCAGGGCGCGAAGCCAGGTGTCCTGGTACAGATCATCCGCTTCTGTTTCGGTTCCTGTCAGTTTCCGGCAAAGGCCGTACAGCCGTCGGCCGTGCAGATAGACGAGGTGTTCCAGCTGGTTCAACTCCCCGCTCTGACATCGACGGATGATAACGGCTTCACTGGTCATTCCGGCCTCCTTCACTTCCAAGTACGCCGGAGTCGGTGAGCGGTTCATTTGAAATCAGCTTTTTTTTGTGTCGGACAGTTCCGGAGACTGGTCCCGGCAATCCGGGCATAATTCCCCAGTGGAGCGATGCAGGGAATAATCGGGCAGGATGCCTTCCAGCTGCAACCAGTTGCCGTTGTTGTCCCGGACTTTTCGGCAACTGCTGCAGACAGTCAGCAGATCGGTTAACGCGGTGATGCGTTCCAGTGCCTGTTTGAGTTCACGGTTACTGGACTCAATGTGCCGGGTTTGCCTGGCCCTGGACAGATACAGGTATAGAAAGCCCAGGGAAAAGCCGCCCAGCAGGAGCAGACCCAGGATCATGAGATTCCGGTTGATTTTCTGTTTTTCGATGGTCAAATCCTGAATCCGGTTTTCCTGTTCCAGCAACCGGATGGTTTGTTCCTTGTCTTTGAAGTCGTGGGATGCCTGAATCAGGGCAATTCGTTCCATTACCTTTCGGGCTGCCAGGGTGTCCCGGATCTGGTCTGCCTGGTCACGGATGGAGAGGGATTCCCTGAAACGGCCCTGGCGGCGGCGAATATCCGCCATGAGGTCCAATGATTCCAACGATTGGTCCAGGGCGCCGATTCCGGATGCAATGGATTCCGCTTCCTGCGCATCTTTGAACGCATCTGCCAGGCGGCCGGTGTTTGCATAGAGAGATGCCCGGTTGGTCATAGCGGAGGCGATAACGGCATTGTAGTTGGCTTCCCGACCGATTTTCAATGCCCGGTTATAGTAATCCAGTGCATGATCCGGATCGTTCAATTCCTGGTACACAATTCCAATGTTGTTGTAAGCGGCGGACAGTCCCACCGGATCCTTGCGTTCTTCCTGCTGGTCAACAGAGGCCAGAAAGTGTTCCAGTGCCTTGTTATATGCTTCATTGCTCCAATAATAGGCACCCAGTGAGTTTAATGCCCGGGAAATACCATGCTGATCATTGATTTCCCGGTACAGGTTGAGGGCCGCTTCCAGTTGCGGTAATGCATTTTCATCTTCGTTCAACTCGCGGTACAGGCGTCCCAGTCGGTTTCGGGCCTGTGCCTCGCTTTTCTTGTCTCCCAGTTGCTGGAATGTGTCCAGGGCCTCCAGCAGGTTGGTCAATGCCTTTTCCGTGTCCTTGAGGTCCAGGTAGATTTTGCCCAGCAGGAGCCTGGCTTTTGCAATGGATTCTGTGTCCCCCTGTTCCCGGGCCAGTTTCAGCGCGGTGGTGGCCGGCCCCAGGCTCTTCCAGACGGTCCGGTTGATTTCTGTTTCCGCTTCGGTCAGCAGTTGCTCAATTCTGTCCACCGGCTCCTGGGCACCGGCGGGAGAACAGGTTCCCGTCATCAGGACGATCGCCAGGACATACAACAATTGCTTCGGATACACGAGAACCTCCGTGCGTTCAGCAGTCTTTCAACAGGGTACTGATTCTATTGTAGGCGGAATTGACGGTACTGTCCAATGCTAAGAGACAGGGGTCAGTGGGTGAAAGCGTATTACTTGTTGCGACTTCGCAACAAAAACAGTGCCACGGCGATTGCCAATCCTATCGAAATGATGATCGGAAATACAATCAGGTACAGTTTGTTGGATTCTCCTGTCTGGGGGGAGGTATTCTCGGTGGATTCGGGGTTTTCTTTATGATTGCCCTGGTTCCGGACACGGTATTGGGCCTCGATTTGTGCAATGCGATCAACTTCGCGTTTCTCGGCCAACTGTGCTTCCAGTTGCCGGGACTTTTCCCGGCATCGGGCTGCATCTGATTCCAGGCCCTGTTGTTCCCGAATTGTGGTCATGATCTTCAATGCGTCCAGTGTTCGGTCCAGGAGTCCTGCGCCAGATGCGATTTTTTCCGCGTTGGCCGCATCATCCCACGCTTTGTCCAGTTCACCCGATTCCAACTGGAGTTTTGCCCGGCGAACCAGCGCGCCGGCAATACCCTGACGGAATTCACTGGATTCGGACAGCTCCAGCGATTTGTCAAAATGAGGGAGCGCACGTTCATATTGGCCCAGCATGCGGTAAATTTCGCCAATGTTGATATGGGCAGTGGCGATACCGGCCGTGTTTTTCAGATCTGAAAAACAATCCAGGGCTTGTTCATAATAATCGAGGGCAATGGTCAGATTGCCAGAATTCCCGTGGAAAACGCCAAGGCTGTTGAATGTTGCAGACATTCCCTCCTTGTCCTGGAGTTCTTCAAAAATCGAGAGGGCTGTTTCCAATTCGCTCCTGGCGCGATCATAATCTTCCAGTTTCACATACAGTCCCCCCAGTCTTCTTCGCGCCTGTGCTTCCTGGTCTCTTGCGCCCAACTGTTGAAATGTCGACAATGCAGGGAGGAGAAGTTCCAACGCCTTTTCCAATTCATTTATGCCAATGCAGGCTCTTGCCAGCATTAATTGTGACTCCGCAATTTGAAGTGCATTCTGATTCATTTCGGCCAGTTCCAATGCCCGGGTTGCCGGTGCCAGGCTTTTCCAGATGGTGCGGTGCAGTTCGTTCTCCGCTTCCGCCAGCAATTCAGCGATTCGGGCATCTGTCTCCTGTGCTACTGCCGGTGTCGGAACGATAAACAGCAGACAGGCTGCAAGTGTGATCATCAGCTTGAACAAAGGTTGGATCATGGTGTCCTTCTCCCTGTTTTCACATAAACCATGTCACCGCGGGTATACCTTTATTCTAGTGGCTCCGCGGCTGCCTGTCCAATCGAAACTGCCGGTTGCGTATGATATGATCAGTTCCCAAAACAATATTCAAACATGGGGGGGCAGGTGAACAGAATGAAGTGGATTCAAAACGTATGCTGGACCGGTTGCGGGATGCTTCTCTGCATGATGGCATCCGCGCAGGTCCAGATAGCCATTCATGAACTGCAGGGGAGCGGGGCGGAGAGTCCCTACATTGACGAAGCGGTTCGCGTGGAAGCAATCGTAACCAGCGTGACTTACAATGGCTTTTTTGCGCAGATGCCGGATGACGAGGCAGATGCGGATCCGCTGACCTCGGAAGGGGTTTTCGTGTATACCAGTGCGTCCCCAGCCGTGACAGCAGGTGACCGGGTGCGGATCACCGGCACGGTTTCCGAATATTTCCAGTTGACCGAGATCGGCGGAAATCCCGATGTGGAGGTCCTGTCCAGCGGTCATGCGCTTCCGGCAGTCATTCCACTGGGAGTGGACTTTCCCAGCCCGGACCAGGAATGGCCCTGCACCGACCTGGAACGGGTGGAAGGCATGCTGGTTTCCCTCACGGACGGTCTGCTGGTTTCCGGTCTGGACAGCAATGGAAAGGCATATGCAACTGCGGGATCCCGGTCATTCCGGGACCCGGGTATCCGTTTTCCGGGAGAGCCGGGATTACCCGTCTGGGACGGCAATCCCGAAGTGTTCCAGATCATTCCGGACCGCCCGGAAGAAGAGGTTATCGGGGGTGCACGGATTGTGCATGCCCATGGGCCGCTCTCCTTTTCCTATGATGAATACCTGTTGATTGCAGCAGAATGTCAGCTGGATACCCCTGCCTACCCGGTGGCGGTTCCGGCGAGACCGGACGGGCAGATCCTGCTGGCCACCCAGAACCTGCACCAGCTCTCGGACGGTTCGTCCGGTTATTCGGACCGTCTGACCAAAATCTCCGCGGTTGTCCGGCAATTGTTCCACGGGCCCGATATCCTGGGGTTCCAGGAACTGGGTGGACGGGATGAACTGGAGGATTTGGCCGACCGGTTGAACAGCGACGATCCCGGACTGGGGTACACGTTTCATTATGGCCGGTATATCGGCTACCTGGTTCGGAACACGGTTTCGGTGACCGGAACCGCGCAAATCCAGGCATCGGAAACCTTCCAGTTCAACAGCACCACCTATGATCTCCATGACCGGCCGCCGCTGTTACTGGAATGTGAAATTCCGTACGGCGCTGAGACAGTGGACATGGCCGTCATCCTGGTGCATCTGCGTTCGCTCAACGGGATCGACGAGGGAAACGGTGCGTTTGTCCGGCAGAAACGATACCTGCAATCGCTACGGCTGTCTGAGTACATCGGTCAGTACCAGGTGGACCATCCGGGTCGCCCCCTGTTCATCATGGGTGATTTCAATGCGTTTCCGTTCACCGACGGCTACGTGGATATGACGGGTCAGATTATGGGGAGTCCCGATCCGTTGGGGGCCATGATTCCCGCGACAGACGAATTTGATCCCGACCTGACCTGCCTGATGGATGCGGACGATTATACGTTTATTCATGAAGGTACGGCACAGGTGCTGGACCAGGTGCTGGTATCGGAAAACGGGTTGCCGCTGGTCCGGTACACCGAAGTGGTACACCATTGCGCGGATGCCCCGGGAACCCTGGAAACCGACCCTTCTACATTGATGGGTATGTCCGATCATGACGGGGTGCTGGTTTATCTGGGGGAACCGCTGGATCCGGTGATGGATTCACTGTTCGTGGGGGATGGTTATGCGTTGACGGCCACCGCCCATGATCCGGATGGTGGTTCCATTGCGGCTTTCCGCTGGCAGTGGGTATTGGATGACACCAGCGAGACCTGGACAAGAACCGGTCTGTATACGCCGCCGTTTGACCGATCCGGTCTGTACACTGTTTCGGTTTCAGCAATGGATGATGAGGGTAACTGGAGTCCGGTGGTCCAGACGGATATTGATGTGACCGTGGATGCGGCCGTGTCCCGTCCGATTCCGTTGGATGGACAGTTGGGTGATTATGTGCCCACCGACTACCTGGTCAATCCCGGTGAATCGGCGCTGCCTGTGCAGCTCCTGCCTTTCGTGGAGGGGACAGCAGCCGATCCGGTGGATATTGATATTCCCGCCGGCGGAAAATTGTGGCTGAACGACCCGGCCATGCTGCCGGAAAATACCGACCTGTTGACACTGGCCATGAACAGCCGGCTACCGGTATTGTGTGAATTTTCCAGTGCCACGGCCCGGTTGATGGCTGTGCTGGCCTCCCCGTCGTCAGACATGCTCTACGTGCCGCATATCGCGGAAAATACCACCCTGTGGGACACCGCAGTGTTTGTTTCTGCTGCTGATCCCGGATCCATCGAAGTTACGGTTCCGGCCGGGGGGTCGATGGGGATCACGGACCAGGCCGGCCTGACACCGGTAGAGGCGCTGCTCCCCGATCCGGTCACTGTGGAGGATTCCTGGGCCCGTGTGACGGATGCGGTTCCCAACCTGTCCGGTATCGAGATGTTCGTGAAGCGGGACAATGACGGTGCGGCTACCGAGCTGGTGGCCCGTCCCTCTGAATTTCTGTACATTCCGCATGTGCCCACCAATACCACAATTTTCTGGACCGGCTATGCATTCCTGAATACCGGTGACGCGCCGGCAAACCTGCAATTCACTTTCTACGGGGGTGATGGACAGGTTGTGGACCAGGTGTTGATGACCATTGCAGCCCGGTCCAAGATGAAGGGCCTGATGGTGGACCTGTTTCCGGACGCGGCCGGTGAAGCCCAGTGGGGGACGGTATTGGCAGACCAGCCCATCATCGGCATTGAACTGTATGGCACCTACAACGCGGGCATCTGCGGGTTTACCCTGCCCGATATCAGCCGTACCCGCCTGGTGATGCCGTCCATCTGGAACGGGGATGGATTGTGGACCGGGGTGGCCATTACCAATCCGGGAACGGAAACCGCGGCGTTGACCATCCGCCTCATGGGTTCGGATGGCAGTATCAAGGGAGAAATGACCGATAACCTGGCGGGCGGCCTGCGGAAGAGTTTTGTGGTGGACGATTATTTCAGCGAAGCCACGGTTGAACCATCGGACTATGTCCTGGTTCTTTCGGACCGGCCCCTGACCGCAATTGAAGCGGGCGGAGACCTGGACCGGTCATTCATGGTCGGGTTGGCTGGCGGCCGCTGATCGGACTGTTTTCAGAGGCGGGGGGCGACCGGGTCCCCCGTTTTTTTATGCCGGGTTCCGGGAGGAGATCCGGATAATGGTTCGATGCAGCCAACCGGCGCCCGTGATGCCGGCAACCAGGGCGGACAGGCACAACGCGGTGAATATGCCGTTCAGGCCAAACCACTTTGAACCCAGCCACGCAGCCGGAACGGCCAGGATGAACATCTGGAATACGGCCAGCAAGGCAGCAGACCAGGGGCGTCTCAGTACATTGAGCGCCGCGTTGGACAGGGCAAAAACACCCAGCAAACCATAGCCCCAGGGCACAATCCGGAGATAGTCGGCCGTGTAGTTGACCACGGTCGGTTCCCCGCTGAAAATTCGACCCAGCGGATGGGCCAGGAAGAACAGGATTATGGCGCCGCCCAGTCCCCAGATCAGGGAGAACACCTGGGCATGGCGGATGCCGGTCCGTACCCGGGTCAGGTTACCGGCGCCGATATTCTGTCCCACGAAGGGACCGAGTACGGTGGCCAGTGCCATGAGTACAATGAATGCGAACGAGTCAATCCGTGTGGCCACCCCGTATGCGGCTACCGCCTCGGTACCGTACCGGGCCACCAGTGCGGTGATGACGGCCATGCCCAGCGGTCGGACAAGATTGCCCGCGGCCGCGGGGATACCGATATTCAGCAGACGTTGCCAGGATCGCAGGACTTCGGCAAGTGACGGAGGCCGCAACGTGAGCATGTTGTACCGGTAATGAAGGATGAGCAGGGCCATGACCAACGTGCAGGTACGGGCGGCCACTGTTGCCCAGGCTGCTCCGGCAATCCCCAATGCCGGAACGGGTCCCCATCCGAAGATCAGAATCGGATCCAGGGCCAGGTTGATCAGCACGGAAACCATCATGATGATGGACGGCCATCGCATATCCCCGGTGGCGCGGATTGCATTGTTGCCCACCATGGGGACCACCAGGAACACCATACCCGGGTACCATACGGTCATATATTCCTTCACCAGGGGCAATGTCGTGTCATCAGCCCCCAGCAGTCTGAAAACAGGGGCGATGGTGAACAGGCCCAGGAGAATAAACAGCAGGACGATCAGGGTGGAGAGAACCAGTGCGTCGGTGGACAGCCGACGGACCTCGTGGCTGTTGCCTTCACCGATGGCACGGGATACCAGTGCGGATGTCCCCACGCCAAGCCCGATGGCAATGGTGGTTACCACCATGACAACCGGGAAGGTGAACCCCATGGCGGCCAGTTGGGCGGTCCCCAACCGGGCGACAAACCAGGTGTCCACCAGGTTGAATGCGATGGTGGAGAAGAACCCCAGGGTCATCAGCGCGGTCAGCCGGACCAGTGTGCTGCCGATGGGGCCGGATACCAGTTGTGCCTGCCGGTTTTCAGAACGGTTCATCTGTACGCCTCCCGGGATCTCAACCACCCTAGCAGAAGGATGGGTTTTTTGGAAAGGAATTCCCGGTGTTCATCGATGTGGGACGGTCCGGCCGGTTGAAATTGGTCTTGGTCTGCTTTTCCGGTACAATAGACCCATGAGTGACATGGTGCTGGCCGTTGTGGGAGATCGTTATCTGGCCGTTGACGTGAAGGATGTCTCACATGTGGTTGGCGGTCGTAAGCTGGTCCCCATGCCGGACAGTCCGTCCCATGTGGCGGGCATGTTCATTCATCAGGGTCACCTGGTGACCGTACTGGATATGGGCATTACCGGTGGCGGATCGGCGGTTGACGCAGGTGGACATATTATCCTCGTGAAGTTGCCGGGATTTCTGCTGGGACTGCGGGTGAACAATGTTCTTGAAGTGACGCGGGCCGGCAGGCGGACCCGGTCAAAGGATCCGGACAATCCGGATGCAGTGATGGTGAAGGTGGGAGACTGCCGGGCACGTCTGCTGAAACCGGATCAGGTGCTTACAACGGCAGAAAAACGGGTGTTTCATGCATTCTACTGAAAAACAGCTGCAAATTGCGGTGATCACGGACGCTCACCTGCCCGTGGAATCCGGGCATCCGGACGTGACCCAGTTCTTAAACGTGCTGGAAACGGTTGCTGCTATTTCAACGCATGTGATTCTCCTGGGGGACCTGTTCCGGGTGTGGGCCGTGGTGCCGCCCTTTGATCATGAAAACGGTTCCCTGGTTCTGGAAACCGTGGAACGGATCGGTCGCGAGCGATTTTCCCTGGTGGAGGGGAACTGGGATTTTTATGTGGATCGCGTTTATCCGGATCGTTTTGCCGCAATTTCACAGGAAGGCCTGGATATTCAGGTAAACGGTGGTTCGTTCCGGTTTGTTCACGGCCATCTTCATACCGGTTGGAAAGACCGTCTCTGGATGGCATTGCTGAAATCGGGGCTGGCATATCGGATATTCAAAACCGGGTGGTTCAGCGGCTTTCTGCAACGGCTGAACCGGCGATTTCAGACCGGGATGTACAGCGAGGTATTGGATGAGGGTCGGCTGGTGGATCTGTGCACGGCGTTGACAGCCGCCTATCCATCCGCAGACCGGGTGATCTGCGGACATGCACACCGGATGTTCAGCCGGGGCAATGTGACGATTCTGCCGGACTATCACAGCACCGGTCTGGTCTGGGGCTACGATGACCGGGACCGGTATTTCCGGTATACCGGCGGACGAATGGTTGAGGTGTTGTCCGACCAGCCGGATGATCAGGTGGAAACCCTGTTGCTGGATTGAGCATTTTATTTGGTTGTCTGATCCGGTAAAATGCTGAACATGGAATCTGACTGTTGCTGTGCGACCTACATTTCTTCTTCTCTAACTGACAATATAACCCTGGTCCGATGGCATATGAGGGGGGATTTTTGTGCCCCGACGGCTTATTCCGCTGTTCGGACGGGAGGAGAATTCGATTCATGGAAAACCTGATTTATCTCGACAACGGTGCCACGTCATTTCCCAAGCCGGAAGCGGTTTACCAGTTCATGGATGCGTATTATCGGAAGTCCGGCGTCAATCCCGGTCGATCCGGTTATGACATGTGCCTGGAAGCCGGAGAGGTCGTTGAAAATTGCAGAAAGCAATTGACCGATTTTTTCGGCGGAACAGATCCCAACCGGCTCTGCTTTTCCTACAATTCAACCGATGCCCTGAACCTGATCATTCACGGCATCCTGCAGGAAGGCGACCATGCCATCTCCACCCGACTGGAACACAATTCAGTATTGCGGCCGCTGTATCACCTGGAACAGGAACAGGGTGTGGCGGTAGACTACGCCGGCGTTGACGCAAAGGGGTTCGTGGACCCCCATGAAATTGAGCGCCTGATTCGTCCCGATACGAAGCTGGTGATTGTGAACCATGCTTCAAACGTAATCGGAACGGTGCAGCCCATTGCCGAGATCGGCCGGATCTGTCGGGAAAAGGGTGTGGTTTTTGCCATTGATGCGTCCCAGTCTGCCGGCATGGTGCCCATAGACATGGATGAAATGAACCTGGACATTGTTGCGTTTACCGGGCACAAATCACTGATGGGACCCACCGGAATCGGCGGGTTGTATGTGCGTGAAGGGGTGGATATCCGCCTGACCCGTGCCGGGGGGACCGGTGTCCGATCCGCGGTGCGCACCCACCTGTATGAATATCCCTATCGGTTGGAATACGGCACCCTGAACTCCGTGGGGGTGGCCGGATTGTATACCGGTGTGCGCTGGGTCCTGGACCGGGGTGTCGAGAACATCCATGCCCATGAAATGAAATTGACCGGAATGCTGCGGGACGGATTACGGGAAATCCCCGGGGTGACCCTGTATTGCCAGGATGACCTGACCGATCATATCAGTGTCCTGTTGTTCAACCTGGACGGTGTGGAGGCCATGGACACCGGCACCATGCTGGACGTGGACTACAATATTGCCTGTAGGACCGGACTCCATTGTGCGCCGTTGATCCATGAGGATATCGGTACAGCCGACATCCATGGTGCTGTCCGTTTCGGAATCGGACCGTTCAATACCGAGGCGCACATTGAGCAGGCCATTACGGCCGTGCGGGAAATCCGGGAAACGTTGAAGTAACGTATTGTGCATCACAAAAGAAAACGCCCGGGAATCCGGGCGTTTTTTTGTCTGTGATGGGTATTGTCAGCTGTCAAGTATGATGGCGTCGGCCACCATTTCGCTCACGGTTTTGATCTGGATACCCAGCTTGTAATGCTTGTTCAGTTCCATGAGCTGGTCGATACAGTTGTGACAGGGGGTGACCACGATCTTCGCGCCGGTTGCCCGTATCTGATCAGCTTTGATTCGTCCGGCGCTGATCCGGCGCTCACTGAACCGGGTCATGGCCAGTTGCCCGCCGCCCCCACTGCAGCAATAATTCTGCTGGCGGTTGGGGGTCATTTCCACAAAATCCGACACGGCATGCTTCAGGATGTACCGTTGTTCTTCAATGATGCCGCCGAAACGGACCAGGTTGCAGGGATCATGCAGGGTTACCCGGTCCGGGTTCAGGCGCTTGTCCAGCTTGATCCGCCCATCCCGTATGTAACCGGCGATGACTTCGATGATACTGACCACTTCCATGCCATAGTGCTCCTGGAGCCATTCCGGGCCTTCCCATCGGTTTGCGTTAAAGCCGTGACCGCATTCGGCCAGCACCATGGTTTCGCAGTTCAGGCCCCGGACACTGTCCACCAGCCGCCTGGACATGACCGCGCCGGCCTTGTCATCGGCATAGAGCCCATAGTTGGTGACATCATAGTTATCACTGGAAAAGGTCCAGCTTTCGCCGGCCGCGTGGAAGATTTTGCCCACAGCTGAAATGGACATGGGAAAGAACATGGGTTCCCGGGGGTTCACGGTGTAAAGCAGCCGGGCACCCTGTTTGTCCATGGGCAGGGTGGCGGTTTCATCCTCCACTTCATCCTGGAGTTCTTCTTCCAGCCATTCCACGGTTTCCAGCCATCCGTCTTTGGGGATGCCCATGTTGTTGCCCTTTTCCAGGGCGGTGTCAATGGTGGACTGGAGCCCGTCCGGTACCAGGTCAATGGCGCTCAGCGCGTTGCGTGCGGCCCGGATCAGGTAGGGAATGTTCAGTCCCACAGAACAGTTGATGGTACATCGGCCGCACAGGGAGCACCGGCCGAACAGGGAGTCAATCCAGTCATGGATCATCCGGTTGTCCAGTTCCCTTGCGCCTACCATGCCCGGAAACCGTTTTCCGAGGAAGGTGAAATAACGTTTGAAGACACTGGTGATCAGTTCGACCTTGTGGGCCGGCATGTTCGCCTCTTCATCGTCCGCCAGGTAATAGTGACAGGAGTCGGCGCACAGGCCGCAATGGACGCAGGAATTCAGGTAGCTGACATATTCGGCTGTCAGATGTTCCTTGAATACCGCCAGTGCTTTTTCCAGGGCAGCCGGATCCAGTTCCGCCATCCGTTGATCCAACGACGGTTTGGTTGTGGTGCTGTCGGTCATCGGGTGCCCCCTTCATGGATCCGGGAAACACCGGGGAACACCCCGCGTCTGCCGAAGAAAATGCCATGGAAAATCCGGGTGGTAAAGAAAAATGCACAATGGCGGATTTTGCCCAGCGGCATGTACAGGAACAGGACGATGGCAACCACGTACCAGGCGGTTGACAGGGATTGACCCAGTGATACCAGCAGTGCCAGCACCAGGAATCCGTCCACCAGGATGTTGGAGACAAAGTCATCCGGACAGCTGATTGCCCGCAGCACGGGAGAGAATGTCCGCTTCAGGAACAGAAAAATGCCGGCGGAAGCGCCCCCAGCCAATGCACCCTGGATGATCACCAGGAGAATGGTGCCGGGCACGATGTCGAAGATTTGCAGAAGCAGGAACAGGATACCCGAAAAAATGCCGGTGTGATAGACGATCCCCAGCAGGTATGTGATCAGGTGCCGTCCCGCACTCTCCTTGTGCCAGGGCATCATGGCCGGTCCGAAAGCATACAGAATGCCGGTCAGCCGATTGCCCCTGGATTGCGCATAAGCGGGATCTGAACGGAAACTGCGGGTCCGGAGGGTCATCCATGTGAGCGATACCAGGGCCAGAGCCATGGATACCAGGACCCCGGTTTTCAACAGGGGAAACATGGGGCGATCCGGTTTACACGCAGCCGTCCGGCTTGGGGAGTCCGGCCAGTTTGGCCGCGCCCTTTGCCGGTCCGGAAGGGAACAGGCCGTAAATGTCTTTCAATTTCAGGCCGGTGGTTTTGCAGATCAGCCGGACCATGGGCGCCAGACCCTTGTCCAGGTAATATTCGCGGATAAAATTGATGACGGACCAGTGTTGATCATTCAGTTCATCCAGGCCCTCTTCTTCCCTGGCCAGTACCCGCGCAACATCCGCATTCCACTGGTCCGGGTTTGCAAGGAATCCTTCTTCGTTGAGCTCCAGCTTCGTTTCGTTGAACTCGATAAACGGCATGTCCAGCTCCTTCGGTTGGGGTATGAATCGGCACTATTGTAGCATGGAGCGGCATTTCGGTTGTGAAGAGCGTGACGTGTTCTGGTTCAGGCAGGTTCACCGAACAGGGTGCGGAAGTTGCGGCAGGCCTGGTCGGAGAGCTGATCCGGGTCCATGTCCAGCAATTGTGCGGCAAAATGGATTACATGGACAACGTTCCGGGGATCGTTTCGTTTGCCCCGGTGGGGCACCGGTGCCAGGTAGGGGGCATCGGTTTCAAACAGGAGCCGGTCGATGGGTACCAGCCGGATGAGTTCCTGCAGGTCGGTGGACCGGGGAAAGGTCAGGATGCCGCTGAATGAAACATAATAGTCCAGGTCCAGCCCGGCCTTCAGGAGCTCGGGGCCGGAGGTGTAGCAATGGAGTACGCCCCGGGCGCCGCGGTATTTCCGGAGGATTTCCATGGTGTCTGTTTCTGCCTCACGGGTATGGATGATGACCGGCAGTTTATGTTTAGCGGCAATGGCCATCTGTCGGTCAAAAGCGCGGATCTGTTCCGGCCGGGGGGAATTGTCATAATGATAGTCCAGTCCGATTTCGCCCACCGCCTGGATCTTCCGTTCCCGGACAACTGTCAGCAGGGTTTCTTCAGATCGGGCGGTATAGCCAGATGCGTCATGGGGATGCCAGCCCAGCGACTGGTACATGCGGTCATACTGAAATCCCAACTCCAGGTTGGCTGCCAATTCTGCCGGGGAGGTGGAGATGTTCATCAAGTCCTGACCCCCGGATGAAAAATAGTCATCCAGGATGATTCTCCGGTCTTCCGCAAAGGCGTTCATGACCATGTGGCAATGGGAATCGGTGAAAATCATGTGAGGGCCTCAACCAGGAACGTGATCAGGGCAACCGCTCCCATGTAGATGGCGAAGTGGTGCAGCCGGTTATTCTCCACCACCTTTTCCACCACCCGGATGGCCAGCAGTCCGACCATCAATGCCACCAGGAATCCGGCCACGTGGACCATGCCAAATCCGCTACCGGTCATTTCGGGCAGCTTCAGCACAAAGGCACCCAGGATTGCCGGAATGGAAACCAGGAAGCCGTATCGGGTGGCCTGCTGTCCGCATATCCCCAGCAGGATTGCGACTCCGATTGTCATACCGGAGCGGGAAATACCCGGCATGACCGCCACACCCTGGGCAATGCCGATCACAACCGGTACCCAGTATGGCATGTCCAGCAGGTCTTTCAGGTTACCGGACTTGCGAAGCGCGCCAAATGTAAGAAGCAGCAGCGCGCCCGTGACCAGGAAGCAGACGCCCACGATCAGCAGGTTGTCATGGAGTGTTTCCATGTGTGCGTCCAGCCCCAGGCCGATCACACCGGTGGGCAGGGTTGAGAGAATGATGAAGAGAAGAAAGCGCCAGGGCCTGGCGGCGAAGCCGGTTTGTCCCACAGGACGGAACAGCCCCACCGCCAGGTTCCACAGCGTTTTTCGATAGTAGAGCATCACCGCCACCAGCGTGGCCAGGTGAATCAGCACGTCGTAGGCAATATCAGGCGCCGGTAGCCTGAACAGCCGGCCGGACAGGGCCAGGTGGCCGCTGCTGGAAACCGGCAGGAATTCAGTCAAACCCTGGATAATTGCCAGGGCCAGCGCCTGAAGCCATGTCATTAAAACAGGTCCCCGAGCTTGAACTTCTTCTGCTGGGCTTCGCCGTCTTCACCCTCGGTAGTGACTTCCATTTCCCGTTCGGTATACCCATCGGGCAGCTTGAACAGCTTGGGATTCAGGTCCTTTTCAGCCATTTCAGTGATTTCAAAGGTGGTCTTGGAAGCCAGTTCATTGTTTTCGCCGTAGCTCAGGTGTTCCGTTTTCAGGGGGAAACCGATACCGGAGACCTTGCCTTTGACCTGGCTGTCAATTTCGTCAATGCCGGTGCCGAACATCTGTTGGTTGTGGAACTGGGGCAGATGGTCAAAGGGAAGTTTTTCCGATGCATAAATGATGATTTCTTCCTTGTGATGCTGGTTCACCTTCTTGAACAGGATCTTCATGTGCACATCATACTCGATCAGCAGCCGGTATTTCTTTGTGGGAAATCCGGCCACCGAACCGCCGTCACCCTGTTCGGTCACGTTGACAAAGATGTTCTGGTAGGTCATCTTGGTCATTTTCTGTACGGTATCCAGCATGCCCTGGGCGGACTGCATCATGGCTTCGGTATCAAACCGGTGGTATGTTTTGGACGCCGGGTTGCACAGGTACATGACCACGCCATCCTCGGTTACCGCGAAGTCATCTTTCTGGTAGATCATGTGGTCGGTGAGAAACTTGATCCGGGCACCCTTTCCCTGGACAAACGCCTTCATTTCCTGGGGTTCGTTGAGAACGCCCATCTGTTCCATCTGTTCCTTTGCTTCCGGTGTCTGGTTATACACTTCCATGGTCACCTTGGACGTGTACATGACGCCCGCGGACGCGACTGCGGTCCAGACCGCAAACAAACCAATCATCAGCTTTTTCATAGGTCCTCCAAAACGATTCAATTGCAATGTGCAAAAAGATATACCACAACAGCCGGGATTGTGTCCACGGCTGGTCATTTTTTCTCCGGATGGCGGTCTGCTATTCCCATTCCACCGTCGCCGGGGGCTTGGAGGTGATGTCATAGACCACCCGGTTGACCCCTTTCACTTCATTGACAATGCGGGATGCGGTTTCGGTCAGGATTTCCGGCGGGATGGGATACCAGTCCGCTGTCATGAAATCCTCTGTCTTGACGGCGCGCAGGGCGATTACATATTCATATGTCCGGAAATCACCCATGACACCCACCGTTTTGACCGGTACCAGTACGGCAAATGCCTGGGAAATATCATCGTACAGGTTGTAGGTTCGCAGTTGCCGGATGAAGATATCATCGGCTTCCTGGAGGATACGGATCTGTTCCCGGTCCAGTGCACCGGGGATCCGGACCGCCAGTCCGGGACCCGGGAACGGATGCCGTCCCACGATTTCCTCCGGCAGCCCCAGGAGGCGGCCGATCTGCCGGACCTCATCCTTGAACAGTTCCTTCAGCGGTTCCAGCAGTTCCAGTTTCATGTCTTCCGGTAAGCCACCGACGTTGTGATGGGATTTGATGGTAACCGAGGTGCCCCCATGGGCGGCGGATTCGATCACGTCGGGATACAGGGTGCCCTGGGCCAGGAAGGTGGCATCCTGTACCGCCGCTGCTTCCGTTTCAAACACTTCAATGAAGGTGTTGCCGATGATCTTGCGCTTGGTTTCCGGATCGGATATCCCGTCCAGCCGGGACAGGAAGATATCGGATGCGTCCACCGTTTTCAGGTTGAAGCCCAGGTGTTCCTGGAAGGTGTCCACGACCAGTTCCCGTTCATTCTTCCGCAGCAGGCCATGATCAACAAAGATACAGTAAAGCTGGTCCCCGATGGCCCGATAGATCAGGGCCGCGGCCACGGAAGAATCCACGCCGCCGGACAGGCCGCAGATGACGTTCCGTTTCCCCACGGTTTCCCGGATCCGTGCCACTTCCCGGTCGATAAACGATTCCATTTCCCAGTCGGGCGCGATATTGCATACGCCAAACAGGAAGTTCTTCAGCATCCGGTTGCCTTCGGCAGTATGGGTGACTTCCGGATGGAACTGGACCGCGTGGAACTTGCGTTCCGGGTCGGACATGGCGGCTATCGGTGTGGTGTCGGTGGAAGCCGAGATGGTGAATCCCGGGGGAACTTCCGTTACTTTGTCTCCATGGCTCATCCATACGGTTGATGGTCCGGGGACATCTGCGAAGAGCTTGTCATTTTCTTCAAATGTCGCTTCCGCCCGGCCATATTCCCGGTTGTCCGATCCACTGACCGTCCCGCCCAGGAGGTGGGCCATTAACTGCATGCCATAACAGATCCCCAGAATCGGCACGCCCAGCTCAAACAGGGCCGGATCCAGCTGGTATGCATCCGTTTCATAGACCGAACGGGGTCCGCCGGAAAGAATGATGGCGGACGGCGCCATCGAACGGATGTCCGCCACCGGGGTGGAAATGGGGACCACCTCGGAATAGATATGATGTTCCCGGATCCGCCGGAGGATCAGCTTGGTGTACTGGGAACCGAAATCCAGAACAACAACGGTACTGGTAGTCATGGGCAATTTCCTCTCAATCTTTCGACGTCACGGTCATTCTACCGGTGGTACAAACGCCTTGCAATGGACAACTGATGCATTTGCGCCGACCGGTCAGTTTGTGGCAGACCCCGCGGATGCCCAGTTGGGCCAGTGGAAAATCATATCGGACCGGGTCTTCCGGGCAGAATCGGCGAAAGCCATCGGTAATTCGCATTGCGTTGGACCAGGTGGATGCGGAGGATTGCGTGAGGCCCAGGAACCGGCAGATCCGGGCCATGTGGGTGTCCAGTGGGATCACCAGGTCGGACGGGTCCAACGTGTGGGACCATGTGCCGGGATCCACAGCGTCCTTGCGGACCATCCATCTGAAGAACAGCATCCAGCGTTTCAATGCACTGCCCTTTTGGGGGTTCGCAAGCAGGTTGGACGCATCCAGTGCCGCCGGATAACGGGAGCCGTCCAGGATGGCCTGTCGCAGAGCGGATGCCCATCCGGAAGGGTCGGTCCCCCGGACAACTTCCACCAGTGGGCCCCTGGTGACGATGGATTCGATACCGGTCAATAATCCCATCATGGCCGGTCCGCTGATGAACCGATATTGGAAGTGCTGAAACTGTTCCTCTATATCCATGTGTTGCAACGCGGGCGCGGGTTCCGGTCCCAGAATATTGAATACCGAATCCAGTGTCCGGAGCATCACATCCACCCGTCCGAAAGCCAGCGATGCGGCAACCAGACCGGTGACTTCCCGGTTGGTGTGTCCGGTTACCCGGTGGAGGAATCGGACGGGATCATGGACACGGTTGCCGGTTTCGATTTCTCCGGCTGCCAGTTTGTTGAGAACGGAAGGAAGGAAAGGGGACGGTTTCACGGCATCTCTCCGCTGGAAATCATCTTGCACGTGTAGGATACTGTATGATAGAAAAGAAGTCACGGAAAGGAAGTTCCATGAAAACAGTACGCACCATTGTTATCGCAGCTGTGCTGATTGTACTGATCGTGCTGATCAGTTTCCCGGCATTCCTCCAATTCCAGCGCAGGGGCAGCCGAAAACGTCTGTTTGATTCGGTTTCTCTGTTGCAGAAAGCATTCGTCATTGCCAAATTTGATGATGAAAAGAAGAAACTGGAACAGGTGGTTACGGAACTTGCCGAAGCGGAACTGATGCTCCGCGAATATCGTCTGGATGAACTGGACGCATTGAGTGACCGGGTCAAGGAAGCTGCCAACGCCGTGATGGAAGCACGGAAATCGGCGGTATTGTCCGGGGCGCACATTGCGCAGGTTGTGGGCGACATCGAATACCTGGAAGGGGGCACCCGGTCCACACAGGCGGAAACCAACATGAAGATCCGGTCCGGCGATGTGCTGACCCTGCGAAAGGGTTCCGGTTGCGAGATCATCTTTATCGACGGATCCACCATGACGCTGCGGTATCCGGCGGTGCTGGTGTTTAACCGGATCCAGGAGGACAAAGGGGCCCGTTCCCTGTCCGTGGATATGACCCTGCAGCGAGGGGGTATGCAATTCTCCGCATCCAAGATCACGGACTACAATCCGTCCTTCACCGTGGGTGCCGGTACGGCGCAGGTGAAGTATTCGTTGAACGCTGCCGGTGAAGTGGTGCGGAACCGGTCCATCCTGCAGACCACCGTGTCCTGCCAGGAAGGCCATCTGCTGGTTCGAAAAGGAGACCAGGAATTGTCCCTGAAACCCCAGATGCAGGTGCGCCTGGCCGACAATACGGCCGATGTGCAGGAGTTCAGCCTGCCGCCGCTGCCCATGGCGGAATCCCCTGCCAATTTCAAGACACTGGATGCGGGCACCCTTCAGAACGTGGAGTTCAAGTGGACCCGTGTTTACAATGCTGCCGGATACTATTTTGAACTGGCGGACAACACGGTATTTGCCAACCCCCTGGTGGTGCGGAAGGGATACAGCGGTACCACCCTTTCCCTGCCCATTCCGGAAAGCGGCACCTATTACTGGCACGTGGCTGCGCTCAACGAAGCCAATGAACGGGGCCGGTTTTCCTCCATCCGCGAATTCAAGGTGGTGGAAGACCGGGGCACCCAGGTACTGGTAGACCAGATCCCGCCCCCGTTATCGCTGGAACCCGTTCGGGTGTTCGGCACGACGGCAATTGTCCAGGGCAAGACCGAAGCCGGTGCGCTGGTTACCGTCAACAACAAGGTTGTGGAAGTGAAGAATGACGGTTCGTTCAGCGCGATCATTACGCTGTACCAGTCCGGGCGAAACCGCATTGAAGTCATTTCCCGTGACGCTGCCGATAATGAAACGGTTGAGGAACGATGGGTCTCGATAAAAATCTATTGAACATCATGTGGTACGGGGACCTGCCCCGGAAATATTCCCGGTATGTGGCCGGTGCCCAATCAGACCTGTCCCTGATCGCCACCACACCCCGTGACCTGTTGATTTTTCACGAACTGTATTTCCTGGAGCATGAAGACGCGATCCGGGAACTGCTGGCTTCCGATGATTATTATGTCTACACCCGGACCCGGGGCGGTCAGCAGATTACCGGCTGTATGACGTTCAACTCGGAACGGGAATTCCGGCTGATCCTCTTCACCGAGAAAAAGATGCTGAAGATGCGGGAATATTACCGGATCATGGAGCGGAACCATGATGTGCTCAACCATGTGACCACCTCCGCGATTAACCTGTTCGATCCCGAATTGATCATGCGGGAGTTCATGGACAAGGTACAGAATTTTCTGAAAACCAGTTCCTGGTCGCTGCTGCTGCTCAACAGGGAGCGGAACAGCCTGTACTTCAAGCTGACCAATCAGAACATGCAGGAATCGCTCCGTGCCATTGAAATTCCCATTGGCCGCGGAGTTGCCGGATGGGTGGCCAGTACCCGTGAACCCATCGTCATCAACGATGTGCGGAAAGATTCACGGTTTTTGAGCGAAGTGGACCAGATTACCGGCTTTGAGACCAACCGGATGATGGCGGCACCGCTGATCGGCAAGGGGGAGTTGTTCGGGGTGATTGAGGTGATCAACAAGGAGGGCGGACAACCCTTCAACGACGAAGACCTGGATTCCCTGAAGACACTGGTCAAGTATGGTTCCATCGTGCTGCACAACACCCTGTTGTTCAAGGAAATGGAAGAAATGACCAAGCGGGATGACTTGACATCATTGTACAATGCCCGCTACCAGAACCGGTTTCTGCAGGAATCGGTGCGGCAGGCCACCCAGTACCAGGGATACCTGTCCATCATTTTCCTGGACCTGGACAATTTCAAATCCGTTAATGACAACTATGGCCACCTGGCAGGCAGCTCGGTGCTGGTGGATGTGGCACAACTGATCCAGGAATCCGTTCGTCCGGAAGACGTGGTGGCCCGGTACGGGGGAGATGAGTTCACCGTTATTCAATTGGGTCTGACCGCACCGCAGAGCGTGCAGTATGCGGAACGGATTGTTGAAAATGTACGTAACTATCACTATCGGGAAATCAAGCTGACGGTCAGTATCGGCATTGCGTCTTTCCCGGAGCATGGTTCCACACCGGAAGCCATCCTGTCCAAGGCGGATAAGGCCATGTACAAACGGAAAATGAACAACAAGAATGGTATTGAAATCGCAGACTGAGACAGCTAATATGAACGGACAAAACGAGTTGAATCGTGGATTCCCATTGGATTCCGTGTCCGGCTCAAGAACATCTGGGGAGAAATGAATGGCCGTATTTAATCCGCTTTCCTGGTTATCGATACTGTCCAACGATCTGGCGATTGATCTGGGCACTGCAAACACACTGGTATACATCCGCAACAAGGGCATTGTCGTCCGGGAACCGTCCATTGTGGCGATCAACAAGAAAACCAACCGTGTGGAGGCCGTCGGGGCAGAAGCCAAGGAAATGTTGGGGAAAACGCCGGCCAACATCGTTGCCATCCGGCCCATGCAGGAAGGCGTCATTGCTGATTTTGAAGTAACCGAGCGGATGTTGGATCATTTCATCAAGAAAGCCCATAACCGGAAAATCGCTGTCCGACCCCGGATTATTATTTCGGTGCCGTCCGAAATTACCCAGGTGGAGCGGCGTGCGGTCCGTGATTCGGCCTTGAAAGCAGGCGCCTCCGAGGTGTTCCTGGTGGAGCAGGCGATGGTGGCGGCCATCGGGGCCGGCTTGCCCATTGCGGAGCCCACCGGGAATATGATCGTGGATATCGGGGGTGGCACCACCGACGTGGCCGTGATTTCACTGGCCGGCGTGGTGTTCTGCAAGTCGTTGCGGGTGGCCGGGAATGAAATGGACCAGTCCATTATCCGGTACATCAAGAAGCAGTATCGGCTCCTGATCGGGGAGCGGACTGCGGAAGAAGTGAAAATTGAAATCGGGTCCGCCTATCCCCTGGATGAACAGCTGGAAATGGAAATCAAGGGACGGGACCTGGAAACCGGTCTGCCCAAGGGGCTGGTATTGACCGATGCGGAAATCCGGGAAGCGTTGACGCCGGCGGTGGATGCCATCGTGGAAACCATCAAGCTCACACTGGAAAAAACACCGCCCGCCCTGTCCGCTGACATCGTGGATCGGGGCGTGGTACTGGCCGGCGGCGGATCGCTGCTGCGGAACCTGGATAAGCGGTTGCGGGAAGAAACCGGGCTGCCGGTTTCGTTGGCCGAAGATCCGCTGACCTCGGTTGTTATGGGTACCGGCGAAATGCTGACCAACATTGACCTGTTGCGGAAGATCTCGCTGGTAGACTGAAACCGCGTAATCATGGAACAAACGAAAAGCGGGGAGCATGCTCCCCGCTTTTTTTCTTGCTAATGGCCGATGGATGTTCAGAGATGTTCCAGCAGGTAGCGGGTGATTCTCTGGAACAGGTGATGCTGGGTCCGGTTGCCCCGGATGGAATGTTTCTTGGCTGGATACAACATCAGGTCCGGGTGCTTGCCCGCTTCCACGAACGCATTGAGCAACGCTTCGGTGTGTTGTACGTGGACATTGTCATCCGAGATGCCGTGGATCAGGAGCAGTTTGCCCGCCAACCTGTCGGCCCAGGTCAGGACGGAAGCGTCCCGGTATCCTTCGGGATTGGTTTTCGGTGTTTCCATGTATCGTTCGGTGTAGGGCGCGTCGTACAGGGTCCAGTCAGTTACCGGTGCAACGGCAACGCCCACCTTGAACGATCCGGCAAACCGGGTCATGCCCATGGCGGCCATGTAACCCCCGTAGGACCAGCCCCAGATAGCTGTCCGGGAGCGGTCCAGCCACGGAAGGGTCCGGCACACATGATCCACACCGGTAATCTGGTCTTTCAGTTCCAGGTTTCCCAGGTCCCGGTGGACCAGGCGTTCAAACAGCCGTCCCCGGTGACCGGTGCCCCGGTTGTCCATCTGGAATACGCAGATCCCTTTTGACACCAGGTATTGATGCCACAATGCCGTCCGTGCCCGCCACCGGTCGGCCGCGATCTGGCTGCCCGGCCCCCCGTAGGTGTAGAGCAGGAGGGGGTATTTCTTTTCCGGGTCCAGATCCCGCGGCCGGTCCAGTATGCCATAGAGGGCGGTTCCATCCGCCAGCGGGATGGTGATGCGATCCCGCTTCATGGGCGGCAGGCCGTCAATGGCTGGTACCGATGATTGGAACAGTACGTGTCGCTGCCCGGTTTTCCGGTTGACCAGTGCCAGGGACCCGGGATTTTCCAGGAAGGAGGAGCTGACCACATAGCGATTTCCGTCCGGGGACAGGGTAACGTCCAGCATACCGCCCTTTTCCAGGACATCCATGGTTCCGTTGTCCAGGTCAAGGGCATACAGGCAGGTGTTGTTGGGTGACGAACCGTTTCCGGTGAACAGGAGTTTGTTTCCGGTGACACCCACGAAATCCCGTACTTCACCGGTTGTGGTCAGGCAGACCGGTTCCCGGTTTTCCCTGTCCCGTGCATATCGAACCAGCCGTGTGTTGCCGAACGCTTCGGTCTGCCACAGGAAGGAACGGGATTCGTGAAACCAGTGAAAACTGTCAGACAGGTTGACCCAGCAATCGTCCGTTTCCGTGAGAACCAGTTCGGGGTCAGCGGGATTCTTCAGTGAATATAGTTGCAGTGTTTTCTGGTCCCGGCTGAGGATAATTACCGCCGGTTCATTGCCCATGTGAAGCAATCGCGCCAGGTAACGTTCTCCCTTGCCCGGTAACGGGATCGGTGAAACCGTATCATCGGATGCCGACCATTTGTGCAATGATACATCCGCCAATGGTACGCCCACGATGGGATAGCGTTGCAATGCATACTGGTGTTCCAGGGAACTGTCTTCCAGCAGGGCAATGGTGGGCAATTGACTGTTGTCCACCCGGGTGAAATACAGGCGTTCGGCGTCCGGCCCCCACCACATGCCGGTATACCGTCCCAGTTCTTCGGCCGCTGCATATTCGGCCATGCCAAAGGAGATATCGGCGCCGGCACTGTCTGTTACCTGCACGGTTGCGCCGGTTTTGCGATCAAACACAAATACGTTGCCCTCGGATACGAACGCGATCCGATGGCCGTCCGGGGAAACCAGTGGAAACAGGATCGGACTGACCGGAATATTCAATGTGGACCGGTTGACACCGGCGGGGCTGGTCAGTTCCAGTCCGGCGGATTTGTACAGCAACTGGTTATCTGCCGTCCAGGAAAACCAGGTGATACCGTCTCCGCCGATGCGCATCCGTTCCTTCAACGCCTTTTCTTCGGCCGTTTCGGTACCGGTATCCGCTGCGCCGGCAATGCGTCTGGCCTGCATGCTTCCGGTATCCATGACCCACAGCTCGTTGGCTTCATCCGTCCCCGACCATTGGAGATAGGCAATGTACTTGCCGGACGGGGACCACGCCAGCTTGGTGGGCCTGGCGGACCGGGTTTGGATGGCGGCCATGACCCGGTCAAAGACCGGATCGGTGTCAGCCAGGCAGAAAAGGGGTGTGCAGAGCAGAACAGCCAGCAGGAGCCGTTTCATCGGATGGCCTCCTCGAAACGGACCAGTGCGGGCTCAATCAACAGGGGTTCACCGGCCGGCAGTTCCTTGACCCAACTTTCCAGTTTCAGGGATTCCTGCAGGTTGGCTTCCGTCAGCATTTCCAGCAGGGTGGGTTTCCGGGAGATGATCCGATAGTCCGTCCGTTCGATGCCGGCCCGTTGTGCCGCTTCGGCCAGGGCTTCCGTCAAACCGCCCAGCTTGTCCACCAGCTTCAGTTCATGGCCGCGCTTGCCCGAATAGACACGGCCCCGGGCCAGTGGTTCCACCTGGTCCACGGTCATGTCCCGGCCGGTTGCCACACGATCCTTGAAGACCATGTACACATCCATCATGGATTCCCGCAACATGGATGCGTGATCGTCCTTGATGGGTTCATACGGGGTCAGAAAATCGGCATATCGGCCCTTTTCCACCGGATCCACGTTGACACCGATCTTGTCCATGAGGCCCGTCATATCGGGAACAACGGCCACAACGCCGATGGAACCCACCAGGGAAGTCTCGGACGCCAGGATGGTGTCGCAACCGCAGGCGATATAGTATCCGCCGGAAGCGGCCATGCTGCCAACCGAAGCGACAACCGGTTTTATTCGCGCCGCCCGTTTCAGTTCCTGGTAAATCAGTTCGGATGCCAGCGGACTGCCGCCGGGAGAGTTGATCCGGAACACAATGGCCTTGATCCGGGGATCGTCGGCCGCGTCCCGGATGGCCCGGCAGGTGGTGTCACTGGCAATCATGCTGGTGTTGGCCAGCGGCGAGTTGCCCGCAGACCCCATGACGATTTCGCCGTCTGCGATAATCAGGCCAATGGGACTACTGGAGAACCGCATGCTCTTGTGTCGGGCATAGCGGCGGATGCTGATGGTTGCCGGATACTGCTCTTCCAGGTCCAGACGGAAGGCAAACCGGTCCACCAGTCCATTTTCCCTGGCCTGTTCCGGGGATAGGTTGAACAGTTCGCCATTGTACAGCTTTTCCCGGAACGGGGCGGCTGGAATGTTGCGTGTTTCCGGCACCTGGTCAATCATCTGGTTCCAGAGATCATCCAGGAAAGTTGTCAATTCTTCCCGCAAATAGCGGGACATGGAATCCCGTGAGAATGGCTCGCCCGCACCCTTGTAGTCACCCACATGGACCACGTTCATCCGGATGCCCAGTTTTTCTTCCAGCAGCCGCCGCATGAAAATCTGGGGCGCATAATAACCGGTGAAGTAAACATAACCGCCGGGGGTATTGTGCATGATCACTTCTGCCCCTTCCGGCACCACGCTGTAACCGGCAAGCGAGATCGCATTGAAATGAACCATTACCGGCTTTTCGGATGCGACAACATGTTCCAGTGCATCGTGGAGCTCCTGGCGTTGTGCCAGGGAAAACGGAATGGCATCGCCGTAAACCAGTACAGAATCGATATGATTGTCGGTGGCGGCTTTCCGGACCGATTGAATGATCCGGTGAAAGGATGGTTGCGGGGTCAGTACCAATGCGGGTTGGCGTTCATGAACCGGTCCGGAAAACGAGACGACCAGGACCGAACGGGAAGGGACAGCTGCCCGGCCCGTGAGATAGCCGATACCCAGCCCCACCACGGTTACCATGATGCCGAAGGCAACCAGCACTGCGATGAGGATCCAGATTGTTTTCTTCATGGGGGTCCTCCAGAATCTGTTGATGATCGATATGCCCATTCATTATAGATTGTTTTTGAGAGCGGTTAAAAGCTATCGTATAATTTGTTCAGACTACGCACGGGGGGCAGAGATATCCAGGGATCCCGAACATTCCTGTTGTTGTTCCTGATGAATCTCCTGCTGATTTCGTTTCAGATGAGAGACGGAATGGGGGTTTTGTATCTGGAGCGCACCGTAAACATGATTACGATTCCATTTGTTACCGCATCGTTGAAAGTCTCTCGTTTTGCAAAAGATACGATTGATACCTATATCGCCAACGTACATGCCACAAAGGAAAATGACGAATTAAATAACCGGGTGTTCCAGTTGCGTACCGAACTGTTGCTGAAGGAAAACCTGGAACAGGACAACCGGCGCCTTCGGGACCTGCTGGGTCTCAAGTATTCGGTGGGACTGTCTTCCCGGGCTGCACGGGTGATCGGAAATACGTCGTTCAGTGGGGCCAACCTGATCATCATTGACCGGGGTGAACGGGATGGCATTGTGCCGGATATGGCGGTGATCTGTGAGACCGGCATCGTGGGACGGGTCTGGAAAGTGTTTCCCGGAAACAGTCATGTGCAGCTGATTTCCGATCCCGCCTCCGCCGTGGCCGTGACACTGGCCGGGACCCGTACGTATGGCATCCTGTCGGGTACCGGGGACACCAAAACGGCTGAGATCCGATATATCTCAGAGAATGAAACAGTCCATTTGGAGTCCCGGGCCATATCCACCGGCGCGGACGGTATTTTTCCGCCGGGACTTCCGGTGGGTACGGTCATATCCGCAAAACCAACAGGCGAATTGTTTCTTGACGTCCAGGTGCGCTTCGCCGCGCCATTGACCGGACTTACCTATGTGCTGGTGCTGGACCAGCCGGTCGAGGGGGTGCGTCCATGATCTGGTTCGTGGATCTGGCGTTGGTGGCGGGTACGCTGTTTCTGCAGTACATGGTAATCAATGTGCTGCCGGTACCGTTTGCCAATGTGGACCTGTTCCTGGTGCTGTCCGGGGTCTATGCATTGAAGCGCCCGCCGGTGCGGGCCATGATATTCACGTTTTTCGGTGCGCTGGTGATGGAACTGGTATATCCGGTGGCATCGGTTACCGGATTCAAAACCATGGCGGCATTATGCCTGGTGTTCGTGCTCAGCCAGTTGAATATCCGACTGGTGCTCCGGGGTGCCGGGGCCTGCCTGATGGTGGGCGCTTACACGGTTGCTGTGGGGCTGGTGACCCGGATGCTGGCCGTCCTGGTGGGCGTGGTTCCCCCCGCGGTTCCCGGCTTCCATTATTTTGTATTGTTCTTGGGCTCTGTCCTGCTGACCTGCCTGTTGATTGAGAAATTCGATGTTCAGTGAAACCCATCGATCCTTCCGGTCCCGTATTCTGTTTTTCTACATCGTCGTCATGATGGTTTTCGGGGTGTTGTTTTTCCGGTACTGGTATCTGCAGGTTGTGCAGGGTTCCGGATTCTACACCGCGGCTACCGAGAACACGCTGCGGGAAGTGGTGGTGCCATCCCGGCGCGGCCGAATCCTGGCATCCGGCGGCGAAGTTCTGGCGGACTATGAAATCGCCTACAACATCATGCTGGACCGGAACCGGCTCCAACCGAGACGGATTCCCGAACTGGCCCGGTTCCTGGACCTGGAAGTAGACGAGTTTCAACGGAGATTACACAACTACCGCCGTCTCCCACTGTACAAGGCCGTTCCCATCATGGAAAACCTGACCTTCGAGTCCGTGGCGAAATTTGAGGCACGGCGGAAGGACTATCCGGAACTTTTCGTCGAGGTGGAGCCGCAGCGTTCCTACCCGTATCGTGACCTGTTTGCCCATGCTGTTGGCTATATCGGAGAGCCGACAGTCAAGGAGGCACAGAAGCTGACCACATTGCAGAAGGTGGGAAAATCCGGTATTGAACGTTCCTATGACAACCGGTTGCGGGGACGGGACGGCATCCGGCGAATCGTGGTGGATTCCAAGAACCATTTTGTCCGGACCCAGCAGGTGCGGGAGCCGGTTCATGGTAGAGACCTGGTGCTGTCACTGGTGGTTCCGCTGCAGGAGCACCTTCGGGCGGCCATGGGAAAATACCAGGGTGCCGCTGTGGTGATGAATCCCCATACCGGTCAAATCTATGCCATGGTGTCCAACCCCAGCTTTGACCCCAACGTACTGACGTTCCGGTTTGCCCGGGAAGGGTGGCATGAAATCCGTGCAATGAAGGGGAATCCCATGATGAACCGGGCCACCCAGGGTCGCTATCCTCCGGGTTCCACGTTCAAACCGGTAATGGCATTGGCGGCGTTGTCCCACGGTCATCATCCGGGTACCCGGTATACGTGTGTGGGCGGACTGGAAGTGACGGACCGGACATTCATGTGCTGGAACAAGACCGGGCACGGTGAGCTGGCATTGTCTGATGCCATTGCCCATTCCTGCAATGTCTACTTTTACCAGTTGGGACTGAAACTGGGCATTGAGCGAATTGGCGAAACGGCAGCCCTTTTTCATATGGGTGAGCGGACCGGTATCGACATTCCCGGTGAGAATCCTGGATTCTTTCCCGACGCCGCGTGGAAGAAAATGAAAACCGGCAACATCTGGTTTCCGGGGGACACCGTGAACCTTTCCATCGGCCAGGGATATCTGCTGTGCACACCGCTTGAGATTGCAGCGGTGACTTCTGCCATTGCTGCGGACGGAAAACTGGTTGTTCCCCACCTGTTGCAGGATGATGGGGACCGGTGGGTCCGGGGAACCGCGGATATCGAAGCCCGTCATTTCAAAACTGTTCGTCGCGGGATGCGGCGCATGGTGACCATCGGGACCGGGGTGTATCTCAACGAACTGGGCATGTCGATTGCGGGGAAGACCGGGACGGCACAAACCATGTCGGGCGATGCAGACAGCGGCCGTGAGTTGTCGTGGTTTACGGGCTTTACGCCGGTGGAAAATGCGGAGCTGACGGTGGTGGTGATTGCGGAAAAGGGCGGACACGGGTCGGATACAGCAGTGCCCATTGCGGCAGAAACGTTCCGGTTCTTCCGGGACAACCGGGAGTTGTTCCAATGAGGACGCGTTTTGATTTTCTGCTGTTTCTTGCGGTGGTCGGGACCATGATCATGGGTCTTGTGACGCTGGAAAGTGCATCCATGGCGGTTTCCGGTGGGAGCGGACTGGTTTCCCGCCAGATGACACTGATGGGCCTGGGTATCGTTGCCGCACTGGTGGTGTATTTTGTCAACTATCGGGTCTGGCTGGAGTTTGCGCCGCTGATCTGGGGTGGTACCGTGTTCCTGCTGGTGATGGTGCTGTTGTTCGGTACCACGGTCCATGGCTCCAAATCCTGGATCGGATTGGGGCTGTTCCGTTTTCAGCCGTCCGAACTGGCCAAGTTCAGTACCCTGTTAATGGCGGCGTGGCTGTGCAAGGGAGAGAAGCTGCCCCTGTTGAATTTCAAGCGG
>CAZDKZ010000016.1:34375-39925 GCA_964506215.1 uncultured Holophagae bacterium | reverse complement strand
ATGGTGGAGCTAACGGGGATCGAACCCGTGACCTCTACACTGCCAGTGTAGCGCGCTCCCAGCTGCGCCATAGCCCCACAGTAAAATGACTACTTGCCGGCAATCTCCGACTCGTCGTCAATCTCTTTCTTTTTCTTCTTTCTTTTCTTTTCTTCCACTTCGTCATCCACCGGAGCGTCTTCCCGTTCCTGGTACTGACGAATTTCCTCTTCATCTTCACCGGTGGCCACCAGCGTTTCGGATTCTTCGCGAAGGGCTTCTTCCTCGATTTTCTGGATCAGCTCACGCTTTTCCTCGATCTTCTCTTCAATGGCACCCAGCTTGATGAAGAATTCTTCATACTTTTCGTTGTCCAGGGAGTCATTCTTGGTGGACTCGTAGATGTACTTACCCATGTCCTTGTAAATCAGTCCCATCTGGTGCTTCTGGCTGGAAATTTCCAACCGCAGGTTGGATACCCGCCACCGGCGCTTGGCCTGGGACCGGATTTTTACAGATGTGTCCTTGATAAACTCAAGAGACTTTTCCATCAATTCCCGGGTCTTTTCCTTATCCATAGGTCGCCTCCCTTTGCGAATGGTATTGTACCGGTTTCAGTTATGAAGTCAACCGTTTTTGAACGGCTTCTTTCCTTTACGGCTGCCGGTCCGGTTCGGTTTGATCTGTTTTCCAGCCCCGCGGTCCCAGCATGGCTTCCGGAGACAGGATTCGATCAATTTCTTCCCGTGTCAACAGGTTTCGTTCCAGTACCAGGTCATACACCGAGCGGCCTGTTTCCAGCGCCTCGGTGGCAATCGCGGTGCTGTTCTCATACCCGATATACGGGTTCAATGCCGTGACGATACCAATGCTGTTTTCCACGTAGGCCCGGCAGATGTCCCGGTTGGCCTCGATACCCGATACACACCGGTCCGCCAGCACCATCATGCCGTTGCGCATAATATCAATGGACTGGAACAGGTTGAACGCAATGATGGGCTCCATCACGTTCAACTCCAGCTGGCCTGCTTCCGCCGCCATGGTTACCGCAAGGTCATTGCCGATGACCTGGAACGCAATCTGGTTCACCACCTCAGGAATCACCGGGTTGACTTTACCGGGCATGATGCTGGAACCGGGCTGCATCGGCGGCAGGTTGATTTCATTGAATCCCGCCCGCGGGCCCGAGGACAGGAGCCGGAGATCGTTGCAGATCTTGGACAGTTTGACCGCCGTTCGTTTGAATACACCGGAGAGCTGAACAAAGGCACCGGTATCCTGGGTGGCCTCCACCAGGTTCTCGGACAGGGTCAGCGGCTGACCGGTGATTTCACACAGTTTCCGGGTCACCAGTTCCGCGTAGGCCGGGTCCGCGTTGATGCCGGTTCCGATCGCTGTGCCACCCATGTTGATCTCAGTCAACAGGCGCGTGGCATCGTTGAGCATGGCAATGTCCTCACCCAGCATGGTGGCATAGGCACCGAATTCCTGGCCCAACGTCATGGGTACGGCATCCTGCAGCTGGGTCCGGCCCATCTTGATCACATCCTTGAATTCCCTTTCCTTCAACCGGAAGGCCGCCTGGAGATGCTCCATGGCCGCCACCAGATCCCCCATGGAGAGCACAATGCCCAGTTTCAATGAAGTGGGATATGCGTCATTGGTGGATTGGGACAGGTTGACGTGGTTGTTGGGATGGACCACGTCATATTCACCGGGTTTCCGGCCCAACCGTTCCAACGCCCGGTTGGCAATCACTTCGTTGGCATTCATGTTGGTGGAGGTTCCTGCGCCACCCTGGATCACGTCAACCACGAAATGCTTGTGATATTTCCCTTCCATCACATCGGTGCAGGCACCGTCAATGGCTTCTGCCACCTCATCGGGCATCAGACCCAGTTCATGGTTGGCCCGTGCGGCAGCCTGTTTCACCATGGCCAGGGCCCGGATCAGGTTGGGATAGTGACTGATGGGTATACCGGTGATGGGAAAGTTCTCTTCCGCCCGCATGGTCTGAATACCATAGTATGCCGAAGCCGGCACCGAACGGTCGCCCAGCAGGTCATGTTCCATCCGGTACCCTTCGGCCTTGTACTCGGCCACACGACCCGCCAGTTGTTCGCTGGCGCTGCCCAGCCGCCTGCTGAGCAACCGGGTAATGCCTTCCACCATGGTGTAATAGATATGGGGGGTAATGCGCTTGATGAACCCCATCCGCTCCCGGGTCAACTCCACGTATCGGATATCAGACGCGGCAACCGCACTGTATGAATGAACCGAATCGTCCAGAAACAGCCCTTCACCCAGGAAGTCGCCCCGTGACAACCGGGCCACCACATCACTGCCGGCCGGCACCTGCTTGGTGACATGAACGTCCCCTTCTATCAGGACGACAAACCGCTGACGGACAGCATGTTCACGGAACAGGAATTCCCCTGCCTTCATGGATCGGTATACAAACGCGCCCGCGACAAAACTCAACTCTTCTTCGTTCAGGCCTTCAAACAGCACCGTTCCGCGCAACAGTTCCGTGCGTTCCTTCATGGAAACCTCCGACTCTGGTTCCACGCGGTCTGGATGGTGTTCAGGGCAGTTCCGCTCTGGCTGCCTCGTACTGGTTAACAATGCCTGTCACAATCCGGGCCGCGGGTTGAATATCGTGAATCAGGCCCACCGTTTGACCGGCAGACCAGACGTCTTTCCACGCCTTCTGCTCGCGCTGGGCGGATGCGGTCATCCCCTTCATCGCCCGGTATCCCTTATACATCTTCCACCATTTCCGGGTAAAGGAAAACTTCTTGAACAGATTGCCCGGGAAACCGTTTCCGGTGCCAAGTGACTGCAGATACGGGGTGTTAATAAAATTCGCTGGTGTACCGGTCACGGCTGCTGTGTAGGTAATTTCTTCCGGATTCCGGTCCACGATTTCCTGTTTGTAGGGCATGCTCACCTGCACCTCTTCCGATGCAATGAAACGGGTACCCAGGTATCCAGCTGCGGCTCCCAGTGCCATCGCGGCACACAGGGAACGACCGTCCGCAATGCCGCCCGCCGCAATCACCGGAATGGACAGGTTGTCCACCAGCCAGGGAACCAGTACGGATGACACGATCCCGCCGGCGTGACCGCCGGCACCATAGGCCACCGCGACCACCGCGTCCGCACCCTGTTCTTCCACCTTCCTGGCATAGGCCAGGTTGGTCACATCACAGAACACCTTCCCGCCTACTGCATGCATCTGTTCAATCACCTGCGCGGGTGACCCCAGCGAGGTAATGATCACGGGCACCTTGTGACGGGCACAGATTTCCAGTTGCGCTTCCTGGTAGATGTTGGACTTATTGGTGATGATGTTGATCCCATACGGCTTATCGGTCAATTCCTTGATCCGGACCAGGCCCGCTTCAAAATCTTCCGGTTTCCGGTAATTCAAAGCCGGCATGGTTCCCAGGCCACCAGCGTTGGAAACAGCGGCCACCAGCTCCGGGTTGGATACCAGGAACATGGGTGCGGCAATGATCGGATACTCAATCCCGAGCATTTCGGTAATCACAGTTTTCAATGGTTCCCCCTGACTTCTATCTTAATTTCATTATATGCGTGTTACACGGTTGTCGGCAAGCAGACAAAAAAAGAAGCCGGTAAAACCGGCCAAGGTTAAATGAATGAAGGTGCCTTTCTTTAGTGCCAGAGCCGTGCCAACTTTCAACCCAACCGGGTCCCGCTTATCAGACAAATTCTAATTCATTGAAACGAATCACGAACACTTCGATATCGGTCATCGCATTGCCACCGGCAGACTGGTGCGTCATTCTGACGCAAGTGACGAATTGACAGCCCAGGCACGAATGGCGGCTATGTCAGATGGGCCGATCACCTCGGCCAGCTGATCGTCAGAAGCCCCCAGCACCGCCGGGAGGGACCCGAATCGCCGCATCAGGCGGCGAACCTTCTGCTCGCCGATACCCGGCACATCCCGGAGCCCGGGCGTGGACGCAGATGCGGACCGTTTCTGCCGGTTGTATTCAATAGCAAACCGATGGGCTTCGTCCCGGATCCGCGGCAGCAGCCGATGGGCCGATTGATGAAAGTCCAGTACAAGACCGTCGGGCAGGTCTGCAGAGAACACCCGTTCGTCCTTCTTGGCAAGGGCAACCAGGTCAAATTCTCCCTGCAGCCCCAGTTCCGCCACAACCTGCTTTGCTACAGACAATTGTCCCTTTCCCCCATCGATCACCACCAGGTCCGGGAACGGTCTCCCCTCCCGTTTCAGTCTGCCATACCGGCGGGTCATCACCTCTTTCATGGATAAGAAGTCGTCATTACCCTGTCCATGCTTGATCTGGAATCTTCGATACTGGCGTTTGTCCGGATTGCCATCTGTGAACCGGACCACCGCACCCACCATGTCCGTCCCGGCCAGATGGGAAATGTCCAGGCATTCCACCACCCGGGGCACACGGGACAATCCCAGGTCTTCGGAAAGCCGGTTCAATTCTGAGATAGCCTTTTCTTCCCGCAACACCATCTGCCTGGCATTTTCCATTGCCATGCCCATGACCTTCCGGAGCCGCCCCCGTTCGGGCCGGTGGATGGCCAATTTCCGGTCAAAGCGTCGCAGGTGGTAAGCTGCCAGCAGATCGGGATTTTCCGGCAGTTCATTGACCAGCAGTTTGCCCAGCGGGCCCCGTCGCCGATACAGGTACTGCTCCAGGAAGGGCTGCAGATTCCCGTCTTCCGGTTCAAATGCATATTCACTTTTGTCCAGCAGTCGTCCATTGCGAAAATGGAGGACAACCACGAACACGCGGTCACCGGCATCAATCCGGGCCACCACGTCAACCGGCTCCTGCTCCTTTACCAGCACAATCCGCTGGGAACGGAACCGTTCCACTTCCTTCAGAAGGTCCCGCAATTCCGCTGCCTGTTCAAAGGCCAGGGTTTCGGCAAGCCGTTCCATGTCCAGGCGTATCTGTTTTTCCAATGCGTCATACCGGCCCTCCAGGAACATCCGGGCATGGGTCACCTGTTCCCGGTATTGGTCCGCATCCACCAGGCCGACGCAAGGCGCGGTACACCGCTGCACCTGGTATTTCAGGCAGGGACGTTTCCGCCTGTCAAAGTCCGCCCGACAGGTCCGCAACCGGAAAAACTTCTCGGCCATGCTGATAATTCTGCGCACCGCACCGGCCGACGGATACGGTCCAAAATAGACACATCCCTTTTTCCCGGTTTTCCGGGAGAAATAGATCCCGGGATACGGATCATCCACCGTCAATTCGATGTACGGATATGTTTTGTCATCCTTGAGTTCGATGTTCAGGGGCGGCTTATGCTTCTTGATCAGGTTGTGTTCCAGAATCAATGCTTCCACTTCGGAACCGGTCACATACACTTCCACGCTTGCAGCCCGCTGGCGGATCCGGACAGATTTTGAAGACGGATCCTTCAGATAGGAAGACACCCGGCGATGCAGATCCACCGCTTTTCCCACGTACAGGATGGTACCCGTTTCATCTTTGAACAGGTAAACGCCGGTATCACTGGTCAGGTTCCGGATCTGTTCGGTCA
>CAZDKZ010000016.1:4304-34275 GCA_964506215.1 uncultured Holophagae bacterium | reverse complement strand
TCTTTGAACAGGTAAACGCCGGTATCACTGGTCAGGTTCCGGATCTGTTCGGTCAACTGGTTCATGCTGCTCCAACGAAGTCAGGTGTTCCCGGATGGACAGGATCAAGGTCTTTGAAAACGGAGACCCCTCTTCCCGCAACTCCAGGAGTTTTTTCAGAATGTGCTCCGCTTCTTTCCGTTTCCGCATGGACAACAGGACAATGCCCAGGTGGTAGAGTGCAAGGGAATTGGTGGGATCCAGTGACAGGCTCTCCTGCAACAGCTCACGGGCCTTTTCATACTGCCTTTTCTTATAATTGGTCCATGCCAACGCATCCAGCGCCAGGTGACGAAGCTCCCGGGGAGAGATTTTCAGTCCCGCTTTACCATGATGTTCCGCCTCGGCCTCCAGGGCCAGCTCGGCATAATCATTGGCCAGGTTGATGTGAATCAGGGTATGTGCATACGCGGAGTCATATCGTTTCATGATCCGCTTGGCCAGCGCCACCGCTTCTTCCAGTTGACCTGCAGCCTTCAGCGCACTGTGACGGATCGAAAAAGCCACCAGCGCCATACTCTCGGGTACGTCCTGGGCCAGCACCTTGTCCGCCTGGAAGGCCGCTTCCTCCAGCCGCTCCCCCTCCGCCAGGTACATGGCCAGGTGGACAAGGATCAACGGATTGCTGGGTTCCATGGCCAGCAGAGTCCGGCAATAGGACACCGCCCGATCATGTTCCCGCTTGTTGGCATATCCGTCACACTTGTGCAGGAGCCGGAGAATTTCTTCATTATGCTGGACGTATGCCAGTCCCTCACCTTCCAGGTGGGGCGGCCGCACCAGTTCCAGACGGGACGGGTTCAGCTGGAGCACCTGCTCAAACATGATCCGGGCCTTCTTCGTCCAGCCCAGTTCCATGTAAACCATGCCCAGGTAATAGTATGCATCTTCAAACGCCGGATCCGCTTCGATGGTCTCCAGCAGTAGTTCTTCCGCTTTTTTCCGTTGCTTGCTGTCTTTCTTCACCAGCGCCAGGAAGAACAGGATTTCCGGTAACCGGTCCCGCTCCAGGGCCTCGCCCAGGAAGAAATCCGCCAGCTTCAGATTGCCATCAAAGTAAAAGATCGTGCCCAGCGTAAAAAACGGCAGATAAAAGTCCGGTGAAATTTCGATCGCTTCGTTCAGATGGCGAACCGCTTTTTCCACATCTCCCAGGTCGGTCAACACCAACCCCATGTAGAGGTTCCCGTCATAATCGTCAGGATTCACTGCCAGTGCCTTCTGGAAATAGGTGCGGGACCGTTTCAGATCACCGCGCATGTAGAATGTCTGCCCCAGGTAAAACGCCAGCCGGTAGTTCCGGGCATCCCGCTTCAGGGCACGCTCCAGCATGTGAACGCCGTCATCCATCTCCCCGCCGTTGATCATCTCTTCCGCATCCAGGATCAACCGTTCAAAGTCCTTCCGGTTACGGCCCCCGTACATCATCAGGATGTTTTCCTTGTGAGTCAGGAACCGTTCCCGTTCCTCCCGGGTCTGGATGTCCGTGAGGATCCGGTCTTCCCACATGTGGGAGAATTTTTCCTGCTTGATCAGTCCCTTTTCGGACAGCAGATCCACGAGCGAAGCCAGACCGTTACGGACAACAACGGTGTCCTGTTCCAGGTTGGTAATCCGGGTCCGCAATTCCTGGAGTTCCTCAAACATGCTGGAGAAGTTGTTTTCAAACTTGGAGAACACCTGCGCAATCACATTATCCTTGTCAAATTCTTCCATGGTGCCGAAACGGGGATTTGTATTGGTAATCAACCGTGCGGCGCAATTGACGCAGATCGGTGTATCTTCCGGGTTGAAAAACCCGCAGGCGTAGCAATACATGGTTCCTCCAGGCTGACGGTCGGGTCAGCCGTCAGTTACTGTAGTCGTAAAAACCCCGGCCGGACTTTCGACCCAGGTAACCGGCATCCACCATCTTCACCAGCAGCGGGCACGGCCGATACTTGGGATCCTTGAACCCGTCATACAGCACATCCATAATGAACAGGCACACATCCAGCCCGATGAAATCGGCCAGGGTCAACGGTCCCATGGGATGATTCATCCCCAGTTTCATCACGGTGTCAATCGACTCCGGCGTCGCTACCCCTTCCATCAACGCAAAAATGGCTTCGTTTATCATGGGCATCAGAATCCGGTTGGACACGAATCCCGGGAAATCGTTGACTTCAACACCTGTTTTGCCCAGCGTATCCGTCAGTTCCTTGACAATCGCCATGGTTTCATCAGAAGACTGTGCACCACGGATGATTTCCACCAGTTTCATCACCGGGACCGGATTCATGAAATGCATGCCGATGACCTTGTCCGACCGTCCTGTCAAAGAAGCGAGCCGGGTGATGGAAATCGAAGACGTGTTGGACGCAATGATGACTTCCGGCTTCAGCAGCTTGTCCAGTTCTTCCAGAAGCGATTTCTTGATATCAAAATTCTCGGTGATCGCCTCAACAACAAAATCACAGTCCTTCAACGCATCCACCTGCGTTGTGATCTTGATCCTGTCCAGTACAGCCTGTTTTTCATCCGCCGTCATCCGCCCCTTGTCCACGCCCCGCTGCAGGTTCCTGGCAATGGTATTGAGACCCCGTTCCACAAACGACGTCTCTACATCACGCATGACCACGGAAAAGCCGGCTGCTGCAAATACGTGGGCAATGCCGTTGCCCATCGTCCCCGAACCACACACACCGATTGTCTGAATCTTCATCGCACCCTCCTGGGAAAAGCTGGTTTTACTGTTTCTGACTCTGTCATTGTACGCTGATTCGCCAGTTCAGCGCAACCGGTCAACGAGTCGGTCAGCAGATCCTCACCCCGCACGGCACGCATATCCCGTTTGTTTCGAATAGATTTCCATGCGCATTGGGAACAATCCCAGGCACTATCGATGTTTCGCATTCATTTTTTTATGTTTTACATAAATTTTTTCTTGACAAACGTAACATCCTGACCGAAATTATACCCATGAACATTATCGTAAACCTCGACGTCATGCTGGCCAAACGGAAAATGAGCCTGACCGAATTATCCGAACGGGTGGGTATTTCGGTCACCAATCTTTCCTTGTTGAAAACCGGAAAGGTCAAAGGGATCCGCTTCAGCACGCTGGATGCCATATGCCGCGAGCTGGAATGCCAACCGGGCGACATCCTGGCCTATGAACCCGAGTTCGTCTGAGCACGGACCCGATGACTCAAACTGGGGGGAGACATCATGAATCAACTGGACCAAACCGCCATCAACAGTTACAAAACAGCCGGCTGGCTCTCCATTATCAGCGCAATCCTGGGCATACCGTTAATGGTCATTACGCTGATCCAGATGGTCACACGGAGTTCCGGCCGGGTCTTTGCGCCACTGGGCATTGTTCTCCTGTTGCTGGTGGTGGTATTCGGGCTCTACGCATTCTATAAGTTCCGTGAGCTCTTGAACGAGAAGTACAATTTTCACCGTGTGGACACGTTGGTTACCATCGTTATCCTGGGCAGCATCCTGGTTGCCATCGAACGGATCCTGTTCCGGCTGATCTACCCGTCCGGAATCGTACCGTTGCTGATTCTGCTGGTTGCAACCGGCATTCCCATGTCCATCGTGGGTATCATGTTTGCCGCACGCCTGTTGGAATTGAAGGACAACCTCAACGGCATGCTGAAGCCCCTGGCCTACACCTACATGGTTGCCTGCATCCTGTTCCTGACCATTATTCTCAGTGATTTCGCCCACATTGCGGTCATGGCATTTCACGTGATGCTGGGAATTGTGCTGATCCGCAGTGGCCGGGATTCCGTGCCCGACTTTGTCTGAACACACACGCCTGGTACACAACAAGACGCCCGGATTGTTCCGGGCGTTTTGTTTGGCCGAAAGCTTTCGCAACCTTATGGTTTCAAACGACCTTGGTTTCCATGTGATGCGGATAGACAAACCACACCCATGCTGTTTTCTGAAAGCTGATCTGTTAAAAGGGAAAAGTTGGAGGCGACGGCCGGATTCGAACCGGCGAATAAAGGCTTTGCAGGCCTCTGCCTTACCACTTGGCCACGTCGCCTTTGAATCGTGCGGACAAAAAAAAAGAAAATGGAGCGGGTGAAGGGATTTGAACCCTCGACTTCAACCTTGGCAAGGTTGCACTCTAGCCACTGAGTTACACCCGCTCGTGTTTTCAAAGACAAGGGAATTTATAACAAACTGATTCAGGCCCGTCAACCTATTTTGTCGGCTTTATTGACCGGCATTTCAACTGTTCTGTTTTGTTTGTGATACCCGGATTATGTACAGACCGTGAAAAAGGCCGGCACACGCGGTTGACAGATATTTTTTTTCATTGAACAATGAATTGAAGCGACAACCGGGCGACGGGCACCACATCCCGAGGGGGAACGCAAACCGGCACAGTGCTGACAGTCGCCATACACTATCATAAGCAAGGGGAGAATCATGGCCAAGTATGCCTGGTGGGACAAGTGGATTGAGCGCAAACGCAAGTATGCCCGTACAGAAGAGCGGTTCATGGACGAAGGGTTGTTTAACGCGAAGGCCGTTGGAACCGGTCTGCCGCCAATTTACCAACAAAGCACCTTTTCTTTCCGCAATGTGCAGGACGGTGCCAACCGTTTCCTGGGAAAATCACCGTCCGGCGGCAAGCCGTTTGCCGGTATCTACACACGGTTGGGAAATCCCACCACGGAATACCTGGAGAAGGTGATGTTCCAGCTGGAATGTCAGCATATTATTGATGCAGCCCTGGCCAACGATGAAACGGAACCCACCATCGGCGTGCTGGTCACCTCATCCGGCATGGGTGCCATCAGCACCTGCATCCTGGGATTGCTCAAGTCCGGCGATTCGCTGATCGCGGGCACGGTATACGGCTGCACGGATTCCCTGTTCCGTCACCTGTCACACAAATTCGGCATCACCGTACACTTCGTTGATCTCAGCAAGACGGAAGAAATCAACCAGGTGTTGGAAACCGATCCCAATGTGCGGGCCGTCTACGTGGAAACACCCGAAAACCCCACACTGAAACTGGCAGATATCCAGGCGATTTCACAATTGACCGAGCACCATGAGATTCCACTGATCGTGGACAATACGTTCTGTTCCCCTTACCTGCAGCAACCGTTCCGCCTGGGGGCAGACATTGTCCTGCACAGCATGACCAAGTATATCAACGGTCATTCGACCTCGGTGGCAGGCATTCTGCTGGGTCCGTGGGACTTCATGCTCACAGACGCTTTCATCTTCTACAAGGACCTGGGTGCCACCCCGTCCCCGTTCGATTCGTGGCTCAACGGACAGAATGTCCAGGACCTGTCCGTCCGGGTGAAACAACAGTGTACCTCGGCTCATGAGATCGCACGATTCCTGGATCAGCATCCAAGGGTGAGTAAAACCGTATACCCGGGCCTGGAAAGTCATCCCCAGCATGAACTGGCCAAGCGGCAGATGCGCATGGGCGGCGGCATGATCAGCTTTGAGCTGGACGGCGGTTTTGAAGCCGGCGTCAAGCTTATGGACTATTTTGCCCGTCACGATACCCCCATGGAACTGGCCGTGAGCCTGGGCTCGGTCATCACCTACATCCAGCACCCGGCATCCATGACCCATAGCGGTGTACCGGTGGAAGAGCGCATGCGCATGGGCATTACCGATGAACTGGTACGGATGTCCGTTGGCCTGGAAGGGCCTTCGGTATTGCTGGAAGCATTGACGGAAGGGCTCAAGATTGCCCATTCCGGATGAAGCGCTGCTGCAAGCAGCACGAAACGTATTTAAACCTGTAAACGGACGGCTCTTCCTGGTCGGGGGGGCCGTCCGTGATCGTTTTCTCGAACGGCCGGCCCATGACCTGGACCTGCTGGTTGTCGGATGCACCGAAGCTGATTTTGAAGCAACGACATCGGTCCTGGCCCGGGAATTGAATCTGCATCCCATCCGACCGGCCGGTTTTCCCGATACCCTCCGACTGGTATCCACCGAAGCCACCCTCGATCTCACCCGGGTTCCCCCGGAAAAACTCGTCGAAGACCTTTCCACCAGGGACTTTACCATCAATGCCATGGCGTTGGATCCGTTTTCCGGCGAGCTGGTGGACCCCACCGGCGGACAGCAGGACCTGGAAAGACAGGTATTGCGGACACCGGATCCCGCTACTTTTACCCGGGACCCTGTCCGAATCCTGCGACTGTACCGATTCCAGGCGGAACTGGGTTTCAAGGCGGAACCCGATACCGTCCAGGCGGCCCATTCGGCCGTTTCATTGCTGGACCGTCCCAGCGGGGAACGCATCCGCGAGGAATTGTTCCGCCTGCTGGCCCATGACACCGGATGGCCGGCCATAGGAGATATGGCTTTTCCGGTTCTCACTACATTGTTTCCCGCCATTGACGGCATCCGGAATTTACCGCAGAACGGCTACCATCACAAGGACGTGCTGCCCCACACCCTGGAAGTCCTGAAGCACACGTTTCACTTGTCCGGTATCACCGGCATGCTGGGTTGTCCGGACATCCCGTTGACAACGGAAGACCGCATCGTGCTGCGGCTGGCCGCCCTGTTCCATGACGTGGGCAAGGCGGAAACCGCCGCCATCAATCAAAATGGTCTGCATACTTTCAAGGGTCATCAGTACATTTCCGCCCAACGGTTCCAGGATGACATTGCACGGTTGAGGCCATCCAACCGCATCGTTGAGCGGGCCTTCATGCTGATCCGGCGTCACATGCTGTTTCTGAATTTCATGCTCAACGGCTATTCAGACCGGTCCTTCCGGAAACTGATCAATATGATGCGGGAAGACAGCGTACTTCTTACATTCCTTGCCGTAGCCGATAAACTTTCCGCCCGGGGACCGCTTGCGAAAGGCAGCATTGAAAAAATCGTCGGCATCGGGCGACAGTTCCTGGACATGTACCGTAACGAAGGGGAAACCATCCGGAATCTGCCTACGTTGGTTTCCGGTTACGAGGTCATGTCTATCATGAAACTGGACCCGTCCCCCGCCGTCGGGAAGCTCCTGGCCGAAATCATGGAACGCCAGCTGGATGACCCGGAATTCTCCCGGCAAGATGCCCTGGCTCTCCTGGCAAAACGGCGACAAAAAGGGGATGTAAGTACATGAAACTGACTTTCTTCGGTACCGGCACTTCCATGGGCGTTCCCCTGATCAACTGCACCTGCAAGGTATGTCGATCCAAAAATCCGAAAGACCGCCGGTTGCGCTGCGGTGCAAAGCTGGAAACCGGGGACCGGACCGTGCTCATTGACGCCTCATCCGACCTTCGCCAGCAGGCACTGCGATTCGGCCTGGCACGGCTGGATGGTATTTTCATTACCCACTCCCACGCGGACCATGTGTTCGGCCTGGATGATACCCGGATATTCTCCTTACGAAGCGGGGGACCGATTCGAATCTTTGCGGAAGCAGACACCCTGGACAGCATTCGTCGGCTCTTCTGGTATGCGTTCGACGGCCCCCGGGATGAACGCCTGGTCAAACCGGTCTTCCAGCTGCATACACCGGACCGGTCCGCTGACTTACTGGGACTCCAGGTAATCCCCATACCGCTGGAACACGGGCCCATGGCTGTGACTGGATACCGGTTTGGTGACCTGGCCTACCTGACGGATTTCAACCGGATTTCCCAGGCATCACTTGCCCTGCTGGAGGGGTTGGATGTACTGGTGCTGGGCGCCCTGCGATACACACCCAGTATTTCCCACCTGACCATCGACAAGGCCATCACCCTGGCACAGCAGATCGGTGCCCGGCGGACATTTTTCACCCATTTGACCCATGAAGTCTCCCACGCGGAACTGGCACACATGTTGCCGGACGGGATTATCCCCGCCTACGATGGACTGGAGGTCTTCACGGGCGGATTTCCGGAAAACGGCACCCCTGAGGTAAAATCATAATGCTCATCAAGAAGACGGAGGTTCCCGTGCGTCTATCGGCAATGATCCTGTTTTTGATCCTTTGCCTCCCTGCCCATGCCTGGACACCGAAAACCCGAAGTTACATGGCCATGAAGGCATTCGCTGCATTTCCGGCAGACCTGCAGACGGCGTTGAACCGGCACCGCCAGACATTCCTGAACAATGCCGCCGCAACAGACCTGCCCGAGTCTGCCGACGAAATCGTAAATGAAAGCTGTACACTGCTGGACGAGATCCAGCAGGAATTGAACGGTCGACCGCGGTTTGCTTCCATTGCGGCCAGGATGGGACGGCTCATGGGCCTGATCGCGGAAATGGGGGACCCGTTCCAGGAAGACAGGGGGGCGACTGCAACCGACTATCGGGCTTACGCGGAACGGAAACTGAACCGGTTTTACTTTGCTTTCCAGCCCCTTTCCTTCGAAGAAATCCGGGACCAGGACCCCTGCACACACCTGTTTGCAAACCGGAATATGGGCCAGGGATACCGTTCCGCCATCGAAGCCGACTATGAACGCTTCGGCAATTCCGTCCGGTTTGATGACCGGTCGGTTGCATTCGGATGTGCCTCGCTGCTCTTCTCCGATATCTGCCTGGAAATGAGCCGGACCGCCATCCTGGTGTGGCACCGTTCATCCGGAGCCGCGCGGGATGCCCGGATTCTGGTTGACTGATTGATCAGCAACCGCTTGCGCCCGTTTCGCCATTTCGCTAGACTGTTTCCTAAGAACACTGACACGGAGGGATTGTGAAGCGCGCCAGAGCCATCCATTCCATATTCTTTCGCTATGCGCTGATCATTTTCACCATCTTCGTAACTGCTCTGGGTCTGTTCCTGGTGGCACAGGAACTCAACCGGACACAGCTTGAGATTGAGCGCCATGAGGCCAGCTTTGTGCGTCACCAGAAAGAACTGCTGGAGAACCAGGTCAACCGGGTTTATCACTACATTGAATACATGCGTTCAACCAGTAACAAACCGGTGGATCAACTGCAGGAAGAAATTCTGAACTATATTGCCACCATCCGCTTTGGTCAGGAAGGCTATGTATTCGTCAATACCTACGAAGGGATTCCGCTGATCAGGGATGGTCTCCGGATTCAGAACGGTGAGAGCATCTGGGACCTGACTGACCCCAACGGTGTCAAGGTGATCCAGGATGAATATCGTGCGGCCACCACCCCCGGCGGCGGCTTCTTCCGCTATTCCTGGCGCCGTCTCCATTCCGAGGAAATCGCCCCAAAGCTGTCATTTGTCCGGGGCATTGATGACTGGCGCTGGATGTTTGGTGCCGGTCTCTACCTGGACGACATCAAACCCGACCTGATCCGCATCAAGTCTACGAGCCTGGGCCTGATGAAACAAAAGCTGCTCCAGCTTTCCCTGGCATTCCTCGTGGTTCTGGCATTGATCATCTACTTTTCCAGGCGAATGGGTCATAAGCTGGGGACCGAATTTGAAACCATGTCCCGATACTTCCGGCAACGGTCCACCAACATTGATTCGCTTACCGAGGATCGTCTCCGGGTTTCCGAGTTCCGCCAGCTGGCCGCAGATGTAAACCTGATGATGGATGAACGGACACGGCTGGAAGCCACCGTTCGAGAGAGCGAAGCCAAGTTCAGGCAGCTCTTTGAACAATCCGCCGACGCCATGAGCATACTGGCCGGTGAGGGGTTTGTAGACCACAACCAGTCGTTGGTTGACATGTTCGGTGCAAAAACCAAGGAAGAACTGTACGTTTCGCCCCTGGATCTCTCACCGGAGGTCCAACCGGATGGCAGACCGTCTGATAAGAAAGCCCGGGACGTTATCCGGAAAGCTTACATGGACGGCAATATCCGTTTCGAATGGATGCACAGGCGACTCAATGGCGAGCTGTTCTGGTGCGAAATTGTCCTGACGCGCATCCCCTGGGAAGGGGAAGATTCGCTGTTCGTGGTATGGCGGGACATTTCCAGACGGAAACGGGCGGAAATGAAACTCAGGGAAAGCGAATCGAGTTTGAAGAAATCCCAGGAAATGGCTCACGTGGGAAACTGGGAACTGGACCTGGAAAATCGTTCATTCTCTGTTTCCGAGGAAGTCTATCAGATTTATGGATACGGAGAACAACCCCAGCAGATCAACTTCGAACGCGTCCGACACAACCTTATCGAAGAAGATCGGGAACGGGTGGAAAACGCGCTCAGAAATCTGATTCTCCATGATGAACCCTACAACGAATTCTTCCGGATCCGGAGAGAATCCGACAACAAGGTCCGATACATCCATTCCCGTGGGGAAGCCCACCGCGATTCCGACGGGAAATGCACCCGGGTTGTTGGTGTTGTCCAGGACATCACAACCATGAAAGAACTGGAACTGCAGGCCCTGGAAGAACGGGAACGGCTGGCCGTGACCATCGCAAGTATTGCCGACGGAATCCTGGTGACCGATGCCGAACACCGGGTAACCATGATGAACCCGGTTTGCGAAACCTACACAGGTGTCCAACTCCAGCAGGATGAAAGCCGCTCGCTGAACAACGTACTGCAATTTGAAAACCTTGACGACCAGCAGATGGTTCAACCGGACCAGATTCCGGAAGAAGGGGTGCTGGTTTCCAGGGCCGGGCAACATCGCCAGGTGCTCATCAGCCGCGCACCGGTCATGCCCACGCCGGACAAGATCCTGGGACACGTGCTGGTCATCCGGGATGTCACACGCTTCCGTCAGATGGAAAACGAGCTGCAAAAGGCCCAGCGACTGGAATCCCTGGGCGCTCTTGCCGGTGGCATCGCCCATGATTTCAACAATCAACTCACCGGAATCACGGGCAACCTGTCCCTGGTACGCCATCAACTGGACAGTGATAACCCGGTACTGAAGCTTATCGGGGAAACGGAACGTGCGGCAGAGGCATGTAAGGGCCTCACCAACCAGCTGCTGACCTTTTCCACCGGCGGTGAACCCATCACCGCACCCATGGACCTGGCACCACTGATCCAGGAAACAGCACGATTCGTGCTCCGGGGAAAACCGGTGGAAGCAGATGTCCAACTGTCGGATGAACCCGTGTGGGTGAATGCCGATGAGGCCCAGTTGCGCCAGGTCTTCAGTAACCTCTTAATCAACGCCACCAACGCCATGTCCGGACCCGGTCGAATTCAAATTACCCTGGAAAAAACCGGTCAAGAGGCCATCATGATGTTTACCGATAGCGGCCCCGGTATCCCGGAGAGCATCCGGGACCAGGTATTTGATCCGTTCTTCACAACCCGTGATGAGGGAACGGGATTGGGACTGGCCATTGCCCATTCCATCATGACGCGGCACGGGGGAACCATTGAGCTGGTGGTCAACAACAAACCTGGTGCAACCTTCCGGCTGCGCCTGCCGCTGGGCGTTCCCGCCCATACCGAACAAGAACCCGTCCCCCTGGCACAACAATCAAGACCAGTGAATATTCTGGTCATGGATGATGAACCATTCATCCGTGAATTGGCTGTGGAAATGCTCGAATTCCTGGGAAATCGTGTTGCAGTCGCAGCAAACGGCGCAGCGGCCATCGAAGCTTATGTCAACGCCATGGAATCCGCGGACCCGTTTGACATGATTATCCTTGATGTAACGGTTCCGGGCGGTATGGGCGGCCCCGAAACGTTGACCGAAATCCGGAAGCTTGACCCCGGGGTCATGGCCGTGGTGACCAGCGGTTATTCCAGCGATCCCCTGTTGGCGGACTTCCGGTCCCATGGATTCGTCAATCGATTGGAGAAACCGTTCAGCATTGATCAGGTTCGAAATGTCATCAACCAGGTTCTTGAAACAATAGACAGGAGGCCCTCATGAAACAGGTATTGGTCTTTCTCGCAGTATTCCTGCTGGTCATGTCAACCAATGTGGCCGCAGAAACACTTCAGCTCCGACTGAAGAAAGGAGACCGCTTTCAGACCGAAACAACCACAAACCAGCTTGTGATTCAACAGATGAACGGCGCTGAAATTGAAAGCCGAAACCAGACCCGGATCACCCTGGGATTCACCGTGCTGGAGAAAACCGAAGCCGAAGTGCGTATCCAGATGGCGTTTGAACACATTCATTTTGAACAGACAAGCCCGATGGGAACAAACATCTACGATTCACGGGAGCCCGTAGACGATTCTTCTCCGCAATTGGCCCAGATGGCCCGCATGTACGGGGCGCTGCTCAACAGTCCGCTGGTGCTGGTTCTGGATGCAAAGACCGGTTCACAACAGGAAATTCTCGGTTGGGAAGCATTCGTGGAAGCCGTTGTTACACAAATCGGCGTGTCGGATGACAAACAGCGGGAAACCCTGTCCAAACTCATGAAGCAGTCTGTCCAGGACCAGATTGTCAGCAGCGGCACCCAGGGGCTGTTCCCCCCCATATTCAACCGGGAACTCCTTGCAGGAACCAGCTGGCAGGAGACACAGACCGTGAGCATGATGTCCGACATGAACATCACCACAACCTACACGGTCACCGACTTGTCCTCCGACGCCGTCACCCTTGAGATGACATCATCAATGGGCACCGCACCGGACGCTGAACCGGTGGATATGGGCATGATGAAACTGATCTATGAACTTTCCGGATCCCAGACCGGTACGCTGAAACTGGATCTCCAAACCGGCTGGGTCATGGCATCCACCGTGGAGCACAAGATGGAAGGTTCCATGGAACCGGTTGGACAGGGATTCAAGATCCCCATTCAGGTAAGCGGCAGTACGGAATTGACCTCCATCCGAAAGTGACATGATCGGGGGCAACAGTCGGCTGGCCCGCATGATTGAGGAACAGATCCGACACCGCGGTATCCATGATCAGCGGGTATTGGATGCCATGATGTCGGTTGACCGGAAGCATTTCGTACCGGAACAGTATCATCGAAACGCTTATCACGACGGGCCATTGCCACTGGTCTGCGAGCAGACCATCTCCCAGCCCTATATTGTTGCACTGATGAGCCAGCTGCTGGAAACCACACCGGATTGCCACTGCCTGGAGATCGGTACCGGATCCGGCTACCAGACCGCGATCCTGGCCAGATTGTGCGCCACGGTGATTTCCATTGAGATTATCCCGGAACTCCACCAGATGGCCACACGGAACCTGAAGCCATACAGTTTTGACAACCTGGTGCTGATCCAGGACGATGGACGCAACGGGTTCCCGGACGAACCGCCCTTTGACCGGATCATGGTGACCGCTGCCCCGCTCTCCCTGCCCCAGGCCCTTGGCGAACAACTGAAGGAGGGCGGTATCATGGTCATTCCGGTTGGAGACAGGAGTGGCCAGGTCCTGTATCGCATACGCAAAATCGATGGCCGGCTCGAACAGGAACCGGTTTGCGGCGTACTGTTTGTTCCCCTGACCTGAAAGCCGGTCACGGTATCTGCATGTTATAATTCAGTTGTCCAAACAATCTTTTCTTCAGGAGAAGCTATGAGAAAAACCCTTGTTATTCTTGCTGTTGCCGTTTTTTCATTCTGCGTGGTCGCGGAAGAAGGCATGTATCCCTTGAGCGAACTGAACCGGTTGAACCTGGCAGACCGGGACTTACAACTGAGTGTGAAGGACATTTACAACAACCGGGGAACCGGGCTGGTTAACGCCATTGTCCGGGTGGGTGGATGTACGGGCTCATTTGTATCACCCAACGGGCTGATCATCACCAACCATCATTGCGCATTCGGTTCGGTCCAGGCGGCCAGTGATGCGGAACACAACTATGTTCGGGACGGACTTTCCGCCCGGGATCTGACAGGTGAAATCCCGGCAAAGGGCCTTACCGTCCGGATTACCGAATCCTACACAGACGTCTCGAAAGCGGTGCTGTCCGCATTGACGGATCAGATGAGTCCGCTGGAACGGACCCGGGCACTGGAACGAAAAATCAAGGAACTGGAAAAAGCAGCAGAGACGGAGACACCGGGCATGCGCGCTGAGGTTGCCGAAATGTTCCCCGGCAGAACATACTGGCTGTTCCGTTACACCTACCTGCGTGATGTCCGGCTGGTATATGTACCGCCAAGATCCATCGGGGAATACGGCGGTGAAACAGACAACTGGGTCTGGCCCCGGCACACCGGCGATTTTTCCTTCATGCGGGCCTACGTCGGGCCGGACGGTAAGCCCGCAGACTACAATACCGAAAATGTTCCATATCAGCCGCGGCGGTTTCTGAAAGTAAACCCGGCTGGCGTAAACGAAGGTGATGCGGTGTTTGTACTGGGCTATCCCGGACGTACCTTCCGTCACCGGACAGCTCATTATATGGCGTATCAGTATGAAGTCAGCATGCCGCGGACGGTGGAATATTACCAGTGGCAGATTAACCTGATGGAAGAAATCAGCGCCGAAGACCCGATCCAGGCAATCCAGCTCTCGGCACGAATCAAGGGTCTGGCAAACGTGATGAAAAAGTATCGGGGACAGATAAAAGCAATGCGGGACCTGGACCTCGTCCAGCAAAAGAAGCAGCAGGAACTGTCATTGCAGAAATTCATCCAGGCAGACCCGGAACGAACCCTTCGTTATGGAAAAATCCTGGGTGAAATCGGCGAATATTTTGAAGACGTTCGCCAGACAGCCGACCGGGACAATCTCTTCAGCAGCCTCGGATATCACGTGTTGCCGTTGCGGACCGCATTGACGGTGGTCGAGGCCGCAAACGAAAAGCAGAAACCGGACCTGGACAGGGAAGCCCGATACATGGAACGGAACCTGCCCCAGACAATCCGGTATACCAGGCTCCTTGCATCCCGGATTCATCGTGAAGCGGACAGCCGTATTCTGACACGGCTGCTCACGGAAGCCATCGCGCTGCCCGAGGGACAGCAGATCGACGCTCTCGCTTCCGTCCTGGGTGAAAGCCCTGACAAACATGTACTCACGGCATTTGTGAACAACCTGTTTGACGGCTCTGATTTTTCATCGGATGAACTGGACCGGTTAATGCAGCTGGACGTTGCCCAGCTGGAACAGGAACAAAATCCCTTCATTCAGCTGGCCCGGGCACTGTACCCGGAAGTTGTGGAAAACCGGGAACGGAACCGGGAACGGAAGGGGAAACTGGATGTTCTCCAGGGACATCTGCTCGATGTGAAACAGCAATATGCCGGTGCCGCCTTCATTCCGGATGCCAATTCAACATTCCGCATGACTTTCGGCTATGTCCGGGGCTATTCACCGGCAGACGCCGTCTGGTATGCTCCCATCACGACCCTTGCCGGTGTCATGCAGAAGGCAACCGGGATCAGTCCATTCAATCCGCCCGAAAAACTGACGGAACTGGCCCGGAAAGACAATTTTTCAACGGTACCGGTTGCAATTCTCTATGACACGGATACCACCGGCGGTAATTCCGGCAGCCCGGTCATGGACAGCCACGGAAACCTGGTGGGCGTGAATTTTGACCGCGCGACGGAAGCAACGATCAATGACTATGCCTGGAGCTCGGCGTATAGTCGCTCCATCGGTGTGGATATTCGGTATGTGCTGTTCATTCTCAAGCACTTCGCCGGCATGGAAACGCTGCTCCAGGAAATGTCCATACCCGTCCATTAACCCAACGTTTCATCCTGCGCGGGACCCTGCACCGGGGTCCCGCCTTCTGCTTCCGATACGAACCTTCCCGTGCTACACTTATCTGAACCCAAACTTTTCTGAAAAATTCAATTGGGAGGAGCGACCATGATGAAACGGTTTATCACGCTTGCGCTGGTAGTCCTGTTCAGCCTGACACCGGCAGCAGCAAAGAAAATCGGCGGTGTCACACTGCCGGACAACCTGACAGTTGGAGAAGCCAACCTCGTACTCAACGGTGCCGGACTCCGGAAAAAGATGTGGATCAAAGTCTATGCCGGGGGCCTCTATCTCACCGCCACATCCACAAACCAGAATCAGATCATCAATGCCGACCAGCCCATGGCTGTCCGCATGCACTTCATTTACGATGGTGTCTCCCCGAAGAAGCTCATCGACGCCTGGAATGAAGGGTTCGAAATCGTCACCAACGATAACATCGGGCCGCTGAAAGCCCAGATCGACCAGTTCAACGCCATGTTCACGAAAGAAGCCAATACCGGGGATACCTATGACATCGTCTACATTCCCGGAACCGGCACTACCGTAATCATGAACGGTACAGAAGTGGGTACGGTCGAGGGCCTGCCATTCAAACAGGCCCTGTTCGCAATCTGGCTCGGCGATGAACCCGCTGATGAAGGTCTGAAGGAAGGCATGCTGGGTGAGTGAGCTTCGGCTCACTCTTTTTTTGCCCACATCTTAGCCACAGGCGCTCAAGTTTACTAAGTGATTTTTTTTATATTTTTCAAATTTGGATATACATTGTTTAATTTCGCTTCATTTTGTGCTTTTTTGATATTTTCAGTAATATTCGACTACTACGACTGCCCACCTGACCCGTCGCGCCACATCGATACAACCTTTTTCTTGACAAAAACCGGCAGGATTTCTATATTAGCAGTCGGATTTGAAGACTGCTAATTTTCTACAAGGAGGCTCTCATGAGTATTCAGCCGTTGTATGACAGGGTGCTGGTCAAGCGCCTTGAAGCACAGGAAGAAGTACGCGGTGGTATCATCATCCCCGATTCCGCCAAGGAAAAACCGATGGAAGCACAAGTCATTGCCGTCGGTCCCGGGAAAGACAAGGATCATGACATGCAGGTAAAGGCCGGTGACGTCGTGCTGATCGGCAAGTATGCCGGTACCGAAGTCAAGATCAACGATGAAGAACACCTGATTCTGCGGGAAGAAGAAATTCTCGCCATCGTCAAGAAGTAACCACCTACAACTGTAACCTGGAGGAAAACCATGGCAAAACAGATTACATTCAGCAATGATGCCCGCCAGAACATCCTGAAGGGCGTTGAACAGCTTGCAGATGCTGTACAGGCAACACTCGGCCCCCGTGGACGGAACGTCCTTATTGAGAAGAAATTCGGCTCTCCGCTGAGCACCAAGGACGGCGTTACCGTTGCCAAAGAAATCGAACTGAAAGATGCGGAACAAAACATCGGCGCACAGCTGGTGAAGGAAGTGGCCTCCAAGACTTCCGACGTTGCCGGTGACGGCACCACCACCGCAACCGTCCTGGCCCGCACCATTTATAAAGAAGGCATCAAGGCCATCGTCGCAGGCGCCAATCCCATGGATCTGAAGCGCGGCATCGACAAGGCCGTGAAGAACGTTGTTGACGGCCTCACCGCCATGTCCCAGCCAGTTGGTGGCGACGACATCGCCAAGGTTGGCGCAATCTCTGCCAACAACGATATGGAAATCGGTAACATCATCGCAGATGCCATGGACAAGGTTGGTAAAGACGGTGTCATCACCGTGGAAGAAGCCAAGAGCTTCGAAACCACCCTGGACGTTGTGGAAGGCATGCAGTTTGACCGTGGCTACCTCTCCCCCTACTTCGTGACCGACGCGGAACGGATGGAAGTGGCGTTTGAAAACCCGTTTATCCTGATCCATGAAAAGAAGATCAGCAACATGAAAGACCTGCTCCCCATCCTGGAACAGGTAAACAAGAGCGGCCGTCCGCTGCTGATCATTGCTGAAGATATCGAAGGCGAAGCACTGGCCACCCTGGTCGTGAACAAGCTGCGCGGCGTACTCAACGTGGCAGCCGTGAAAGCCCCGGGCTTCGGTGATCGTCGGAAAGCCATGCTGGAAGACATCGCGGTTCTCACCGGCGGCAAGGCCGTTACCGAAGATCTCGGTATCAAGCTGGAAAACGTGACCCTGGAATTCCTGGGCACCGCCAAGAAAGTGACCATCGACAAGGAAAACACCACCATCGTTGAAGGTGGCGGTACCGTTGAAAACATTAAGGCACGGGTTGCGCAGATCAAGGCACAGGTTGAAAAGACCACGTCTGATTATGACCGGGAAAAACTGCAGGAACGGCTGGCCAAGCTGGTTGGCGGCGTTGCGGTTATCAAGGTTGGCGCAGCTACCGAAACCGAATTGAAGGAAAAGAAAGCCCGCGTGGAAGACGCCATGCACGCAACCAAGGCAGCTGTTGAAGAAGGCATCGTGGCCGGCGGCGGCGTTGCACTGATCCGTCAGCTGGGCACCCTGGAAAACCTGGACCTGGAAGGTGACCAGAAGCTGGGCGCCGATATTATTCGCAAATCCCTGCCGGCCCCGCTGAAAGCAATCGCTGACAATGCCGGCCAGGAAGGATCTGTTGTTCTGCGCGAAGTCATGGACCAGACCGGTGCCAACGGCTATAACGCCGCCACCAACACCTATGAAGACCTGCTGAAAGCCGGTGTCATTGACCCGGTAAAGGTCACCAAGAACGCTCTGCTCAACGCAGCGTCTGTTGCTTCCGTGATGCTGACCACCGAAGCCGTGATCACCGAAATCCCGGAAGAAAAGCCTGCTGCACCTGCAATGCCGGATGCCGGCGGAATGGGTATGTACTGATCCCGATTTTCCAACACAAAAAAAGAGCCCCGCATTTTGCGGGGCTTTTTCTTTTTGACGTCAACCCTGATCCGGCTCCGTCATCCCCAACGGATCCAACACCTGATCCAGTTCATTTACCGGCAAGATGTTCTGCTCCAGGGCCACCTCGCGAACCGTACGGCCGGATTCCCAGGCCGACTTGGCCAGTTCCGCGGCCTTGTCATAACCGATGCGGGGCGCCAGTGCTGTACACATGGCCAGGCTCTGTTCAACCGCTCGTTCACACTGTTCCCGATCCACCTGTAAACCCGCCAGGCAGCGTGTGCGAAACGCCCCTACAGCGGCGGCCATCAATGCAATGGACTCCAGGATATTGTGCGCCATTACCGGCATCATCACATTCAATTCAAAGTTGCCGGACTGCCCCGCAATGGTCACCGTGGTGTCGTTTCCCATCACCTGTGCACACACCTGGCACAATGCCTCGGCCATTACCGGGTTCACCTTACCGGGCATGATGGAAGATCCGGGCTGTACCGGTGGTAATACAATTTCACCCAGCCCGCAACGTGGACCACTGCCCAGCCACCGAATATCGTTGGCAATTTTCATCAGCGACACGGCCACTGTCTTCAACGCACCACTGGCTTCCACAAGCGCGTCCCGACTTCCCTGGGCCTCAAAATGGTCCGGTGCCTCACACACTGTCAAGTCCATGCGACTGGACAGTTCTGCCGAAACCCGGGAACCGAACCCCGGCATCGTGTTAATCCCCGTGCCCACTGCTGTGCCACCCAGTGCCAATTCCCCGAGTCGGGGTACAGCTGATCGCAACCGGTTACATCCATTGCCGATCATCGTTGCATAACCGCGAAAAACCTGACCGAAACGAACGGGTGTCGCATCCATCAGGTGGGTTCTGCCGATCCGGATCACATCGTCTGTTTCCTCCGCCAGTCGAAGCAGGGTGGATTGCAGTTCCTCCAGTGACGGCAGCAGCCGGAATGTCAAGCCATCCAGCACGGCCAGGTGGATCGCTGTTGGAAAAACATCGTTGGAGGACTGACCCATGTTCACATGGTCATTGGGATGGACCGGAGAACGGCCGCCCCGTTTGCCGGTAAGGCGCTCATTTGCAAAGCCTGCGATTACTTCGTTTATGTTCATGTTGGTGGATGTACCGGACCCGGTCTGAAACACATCCAGGATGAATTCGTTATCCAGTCGGCCTTCGCAAACTGCTTCTGCAGCTTTCACAATTGCCTCCGCGATCTCAGACGGAAGTCGATCATCCGCTGCATTTACAATTGCCGCCGCCCGCTTGATCTCGCCCAGCGCGCGGATCATGGAACGGGGGAACCGAATGCCGCTGATTGGGAAATTGTCCCGGGCCCGTGCAGTCTGGGCACCATAATATGCATTTTCGGGAACCGCCAGCGGCCCCATGGAATCCTGTTCCCTGCGAACCCCGTCGCTCATCTTTACCTCCTTGTCAAGATTTACAACATGCATGCATCGTACAGGATGGAAGCAGATTTGTCGACATTGGTGTATCAGATAAGATGACGCAGGAACAGGTGGCGCACCCCTGTTTCCCCGGGGAGTTGGTAGGACTTCACCACGGTAGAGTCCGGCTCACTGGTAAACCCCAGCAGGCGGTTCACACCTATCCGTTTCAGTGCTTCGAGAAATGATTCATCCACCCGGACAGCACGGGTCATGGCCACCGGAACCGCCGCTGCAACAGTCAGCCGATCCAGGTCCGACTCCAGGACGATCATGTTGCCAAGTTCAAACTTCCGGGCAACCGCCCGGAGGAACGCACATTTCCGTGCCACCCGTTCCACCAGTGTAAACCGGATATCCGGGAACACAATTGCCAGGGGCACTGCCGGGAATCCGCCCCCCGAACCGATATCCAGAACCGCATCGCCCAGTTGTTCCACCTGGCTTGTCATGACCAGTGAATCCAGCAAATGACGCTCCAGCATCCGGATCGGGTCCCGGTCCGCGGTCAGGTTCATCCGTTTGTTCCATTTCTGCAGTTCAGACAGGTAGGCAGCAAGTTTATCACGGGCAGTTGTTTCGGGCATGGACAGGTTGGTCTGGTCAAACCAGTCCCGGTAGGGTTCCAGAACCGTCATACACCGTTCCGTTGATCGGCCAGCTCCACCAGTCCGGTCACCAGCTCCTGAAATGTCATGCCGGTTCCCATCATCAGTTTTGGATACATGGATATTTCGGTAAACCCCGGCATGGTATTGATTTCATTCAATGCAACCCGCCCGGCATTTCGATCATACAGAAAATCCACACGGGCAAGGCCGAAGCAGTCGCATATTGTAAATACACGTTCGCTCAGAACACGAATCTGGTCCCGGATGTCATCAGACAGGTTTTCAGCCGGTATTTCGAACGTGGTTTTCGAATCTACATATTTGTCGTTATATGTATAAAACCGATCGCCGGCAATCAGCTTGCCGGGATTTGAAACCCGCAGATCACCCGGACTGCCAAAAACCGCCACCTCCAACTCCTCGGTGATGGAAATACCCTCTTCGATGATCACGTCTCTGTCATACATGAACGCCGCATCCACCGCGGTATCCAACCGATCCCAATCTTCCACGCAGGAAATACCAATACTGGAACCGCCCCGACAGGGTTTAACAAACACGGGCAACTGGAAACGGCTGGGGACCACTTCCCGCAATGCCGGCCAGCCGGAGCGGTCTGTATACACATAGTCCGGCTGGTCGAATTTACGCATGGCCATCAGGTCCCGGAACAGGCCCTTGTGCATGCAAACGGCCGAGCTCTCCACCCCGCAGCCCACGTAGGGAACCCCGAGAAACGACAGCAACCCCTGGATGGTACCGTCTTCCCCGTAGGGTCCGTGAAATACCGGAAACACCACATCCATATCCATCAGCTCATCGTAGGACGCGGCCCGGACATCTCCGGCCCCCTCCCCTTTGAGAAATGAAATGGCATTGGCTCCCCGGTACAGTCTGCCTGCCCGGTCAACAGGAAACAGGCACGGCTCATACCGGTCCCGATCAACGTTTTTCAGAATTGATTGTGTGGAAATGATGGAAATTTCATGTTCAGAGCTGCGGCCCCCGAAGAGAATCCCCAGTTTTTTCATGTAAGTGCACCCTCGGTATCCCGGATAATGAGCATCATGGTCGTGGCGCCAATGGTGAATTCTTCCTGGTTCTTGATAGGGGACTCCGTCACACGAATGCCGTCCATGAAGGTTCCGTTGGTACTGTTCAGGTCACGGAGCAGAACACCGTCCGACCCGATTTCCAGCACTGCATGGATACGGGAACATTCCGGATCATCCAGGATCACATCGGTACCCGCCCGACCAATGCTGACTTCGGTCTTGTGAATCTGGTATACCTGTCCGGCCATTTCACCGGTCAGGAACGCCAGTGAAATTTTCTTCCGGGCGAACAACTCATCCACCACTTTCTGACGGACCGCGTCAACCACGTCGGTCGCCCGAATGGCGGTGGTGGTATCTGTGGCCGCGGCAAATTCCGGGTTTCGAACCTCAAACACCGTGCTGCACGCAGGGCAGCGGATCTTCTTGGTTTCTTTCCCTTCAAAACGCCCGGCATCATACTTGTACTTTTTTCTGCAGTTCGCACATTGAATGATCATACACCCTCTTCCAGGTCCTTCGGGCCAAATGCCATGGGAACCAATTCACGGATTGTTGTCCGCCTCGTTTCGCCAGCCTGATTCACCAGAACGATGTTCAGATCCGGATCAAATTCAAACAGCACCTGCCGGCACGCACCGCACGGAGCCGTATGTTTCTGCGTCTCCGCATACAGGTACAATACCGCAGGTTTCTGAAGCCCGTTTGCAACAAACTGGAATACAGCATTTCGCTCTGCGCATGAAGTCAGCCCGTAAGAGGCATTCTCCACATTGACGCCGGTAGCCTGTTTCCCGTCTGCATCTTCCAGGATCGCAGCCACGCGAAAACCCGAATACGGTGCATAGGCGCGTTCAACCAGTTTTTGCAACTCGGCGATCAGGCCATCTGTCATGGACGATATTCCTCCAGGAACCGGGTAACAATGTTTGCAAAATCATACTGAACCCGTCGCCCGGTTTCAAGCACCTCTTCATGGTTCAGCGGCTGGTCCGTCACACCCGCGGCCAGGTTTGTGATGCAGGAAATGCCGGCCGAACGCAACCCCGCGTGGCTGGCCACAATGACTTCCGGTACGGTGGACATCCCGATGGCATCCGCCCCCAGCGTTCGCAGCATCCGGATCTCTGCGGGTGTTTCATAGGAGGGCCCCGTCAACGCGGCATACACACCGGACACCATCTGAACGCCCAGCGCGTCACCGCAGGCCATCAACTGGTCCCCGAGTTCACGATTGTATGCAAAGGTCATGTCCGGAAAACGCGGTCCCAGGTCATCCCGGTTGGCACCGATCAGCGGATTGGTGCCCATCAGGTTCAAGTGGTCCCGTATTACCATCAGGTCCCCCGGTTTGAAATCCGGGTTGATCCCACCGGCGGCATTTGTCACCAGGTAGAGGCCGGCGCCCAGGCGCGCAGCCAGACGGGGAAACAGGGTGACCACATCCATCCCATACCCCTCGTAAAAGTGAAACCGTCCCTGGAACAGCATGACCACCGTATCACCGAACCGGTCAAATACGATACGGCCCGAGTGACCTGCCACGGTCGGCTTGGGAAAACCCGCGATTTCATCATAGGCAATGGCTGTACCGGTTTCCCGGTCAGCCAGCGCACCCAGTCCCGAACCCAGCACCATCGCCACGTCCGGTTTCATGAACCGTTCATCCGCCTGTATTTTTTCCGCGATCATTTTGTCGTTCAGCATGGATCTCCTCTCTCCGTTAAATCAGCAAACCTGCAATACAGGCTGTCATCCAGGAAGCCAGCGCCCCCCCGACCATTGCCTTCAGACCCAGGGCCGCCAGATCTTTCTTCCGGTCCGGGGCAATGGACCCGATACCGCCAACCTGGATGGCAATGGATGAGAAATTAGCAAAACCACACAACGCATAGGTGGCCAATATGGTACCCCGCTGGGACAAACCGCCCGTTTCAATAATCCGGGAAAGTTCCGTAAAAGCAACAAATTCATTGACGGATACTTTTGTTCCCAGCAGATATCCGAATGTTACACAATCATCCATGGGTACACCCATTACCAGGGCAAATGGATAGAACAACGTCCCCAGTACCTGCTGCATGCTCAATCCGAAGATACCGAGAAATGCATCCGCCATATGAATCAATGCGATGAATGCAATGAGCATGGCACCCACATTCAATGCCAGCTTCAGACCAACCGTTGCCCCTTCTGCCGCTGCGTCGATCAGGTTGGAGGTGCCGACCTTGATTTCCGCCTTCTTCTGATCCAGCGTCAGGGGTTTTCCGCTTTCCGGATACAGGATCTTGGCAATGACCACAGCAGCAGGTGCGGACATGATGCTGGCTGCAATCAGGTGTCCGGCGCTTAAGCCCATGCCCACAAATGCAACCAGGACGGACCCGGCAATGGTGGCCATCCCACCCGTCATCAGCGTCATCAACTCCGAACGGGTCATGCCCGAAATGTATGGTTCAATCACAAGCGGCGCCTCGGTCTGGCCGATAAACGCGTTGGCGGCAACAGCCATGGATTCGGCCCCGGAAATCTTCATCGTCTTCTGCATCACGAACGCCATGCCCCGGATCAGTTTCTGCATTACCCGCAAATGATAGAGAACTGCCATCAGTGCGGAGAAAAAGATAATGGTCGGCAATACCTGGAACGCGAAGATAACACCGGGCTTCAACGCACTGTCCGGTGAAGCCAGGGCGCCGAAGATAAACTCGGAACCCGCACGGGAAAAGCCCAGTAGCTTGCCGGCATAGTATTCCACCCGTTCAAAGACAATCCGGCCCGGCTCTGTTTTCAGGATCAACAGGGCAAACACAAACTGAAGTACCAGCCCGGCGCCCACAATACGAAACTGTATACGCTTCCGGTCACTGGACAGCAACCAGGCAATACCCATCATAAAGAACAATCCGCCCAGCGATACCAGTCGCAACATCCAATCCCCCTCTCCACTTCACTGACTACAGAATGAACAACTGCAGGAAAAACATAGAAGTTCCTGCAAAATTATATCCAATCCGCATTTCTATTGCAATACGGCGGGGCCACTGATATAATCACCTGTCATTTTGCACGCTTGAGGTGCGAATGTACGACGGATTATATGGTTAGGGGGAACTGTTATGGTTAACCACGAAAACGAAATGGAAAAGGACATCCAGAAGGAAGAACCGGCAAAGAATAACGATGCCGCGGAAACGATGGATCCCACCGAGTTTGAAGCGCTGCTGGCCCAGCATGAAGAGTTTGAATCGCTGGAACAGGGCAAACTGGTAAAAGGTACGGTTATCAGCGTCAGTAATGGCGACATCTTTGTCGATATCGGCCAGAAAGTGGAAGGTATCGTACCCGTACAGGACTTTGAAGATCTGGGCGAAGATGTTCCCGGCCCCAACGATGAAATCGAAGTGGTCGTGGAAAAAACCCTGTCCGGCGGCGATGTCATCCGCCTGTCCCGGAAACGGGCACGTGTTCGTGCACGGCTGGATGAAATCCGTGATGCGGCCCAGGAAGGCAGCGTCATCAAGGGTAAGATCGTTGAACGGATCAAGGGTGGATTCCGTGTGGATATGGGCGGCGTTACCGCGTTCCTGCCCCAGTCTCACGTGGACTTCAAGACGCAGAAGAAAGCAGAACACTACATCGGTCAGGAATATGACTTCACCATTCTCAAAGCGTCTGCCCGCAATTATGTTGTTTCCCGGCGTGACCTGCTGGAAAAAGAATACAACGAGAAGAAGACCAAGCTCCTGGCAACCATCAAGGAAAACGACCTGGTTACCGGTGCGATCAAGAACATCACCGACTATGGCGTATTCATCGACCTGGGCGGTATCGACGGCCTGCTCCACATCAGCGACATCTCCTGGGGCAAGGTGTCTCATCCGTCCGACTTCTTCAAGGTGGGCGATGATATCGAAGTGATGATTCTCAACATTGACACCGAAGCGGAAAAGATTTCCCTGGGCTATAAGCAGAAAACGCCGGACCCCTGGACAACAGTGGAAGAAAAATATCCCGAAGGTACCAAGGTGGATGCCAAAGTTGTCAACCTGAAGAACTACGGCGCTTTTGTTGAAGTGGAACCGGGCGTGGAAGGACTGGTTCATGTAAACGACATGTCCTGGACCCAGAAGATTTCCAAGGCCCAGCAGTTCCTGAAAGTCGGCGATGAAATTGAAGCTGTTGTGCTGGAAGTCAGTGCAGAAAACAAGAAGCTCGGCCTGGGTCTGAAGCAGCTCAAGGAAAATCCCTGGGATGTGATCAAGGAAAAATTCCAGCCGGGCGATGAAGTTGAAGGCGAAATCAAGAACGTCACCGAATTTGGCGCATTCATGGAAATCCATGACGGCGTTGATGGTCTGATCCACGTAACTGATATGTCCTGGACCAAGAAATCCAAGGAACCTGCTGAATACGTGAAACCCGGCGACACCGTCAAGGTGAAGGTACTGTCCATTGATTCGGACAAACAGCGGATCTCCCTGGGCATGAAACAGCTCACCGAAGACCCCTGGAGAGAATTCTTCTCCAAGAACAACATCGGCGACAGTGTCAAGGGCAAGATCGTCCGCATGGAAGACTATGGTGCATTCGTGGAACTGGATGAGGACATTGAAGGCCTGATCCATGTTTCCGAAATCGCCAAGGAACGGATTGACAAGCCGTCGGATGTGCTGGAAATCGGTCAGGAAGTGGAAATGAAGATCGTCAAGATCGACTCCGTGGACAAAAAGATCGGTCTCTCCATCCGCCAGCTCATCATGGCCCATGAAAAAGCGGAAATGGGTACGTCCATGCCGGAACCGGCACCGTCCCATTCCCGACCCAAACGGGACCGGAAGCGGGATCGCGACCAGAAACCCGCCAGGGAAAAAGAACGGGTACACACCGATTCTTCCGGATCCGGAACCGCCACGCTGGGCGATTTCATGAAGGACCTGCTGTAGAATCAACTGACCGGACAACAGAAAGGGACGCATACCAGCGTCCCTTTTTTTGTGCTCGGATCGGCTGAAGCTGTTAACCGTCGTCCAGATCCCGCGTGTCCGGTTTTTCAATATCCACGATGGTCACCCCGTCCGCATACGGAATGGGTTTGTAGCGGGACACTTTCCGTAACCGTTCAATCAACCCGACCAGTTCGTCCATGGTACTGTTGAGCTTCTTCACCAGTTCACCGGACTCATACTGATCATCTCCTTCGGTCAATCGTTTCTCCAGCAGACTCAGGTAGGTACGCATGGCGGTCAGTGGCTGGTTGAAATTGTGGCAAACCGTTCCCACCATCTCCCGGACCACCTTCAACTGGTCCAGTTTCCGCAGCTCGTCCGCATACTGCTTCAGCTTCAACACACCGTTAATCCGGGCCATCAGTTCGGTCGTATCAACCGGTTTCCGGACATAATCCGCCGCACCGGCGTCCAGGGCCCGCGCCAGCATCTCGGAATCACCCCGCGCGGTCACCATAATGACCGGGATCTGTTCCAGTTCCGCATCTGCCTTCAGGTCGCGGAGCACCGCGATACCATCCTTCACCGGCATCATCACATCCAGCAGGATCAGGGCCGGCTTCAACTCCCGGGCACGTTCCAGCACCAGCAGCGGATCGGAAAGGGTTTCATTCTCCAGTCCGTGCCTTTCCAGCAATTGTTCCATCAGAAACAGGTTTGCATGATCGTCATCAATAACAAGGATCCGGCTCATGAGCCCTCCCCTTTTGTCAGCGGAACGGTCAGAATCATTTCCGTACCCGATCCCACCTGACTTTTTACCTCGACGGAAGCGCCGATGGCATCCGAGAGTGTCCGCACAACGGCAAGCCCCAGACCCACACCATTATACCGCCGGGTGGAAACATCGCCGGACTGGAAGAACGCTTTGAAAATGGCCTCCCGGTCCACTTCCGGTATACCGATACCCGTATCGGAAACGGAAATCCTCAAATATTCCGCATCATCGGTTGCCGCACGCAGGCAGACGTGCCCCTTCCCCGTAAACTTTACGGCATTGTCCAGCAGGTGCATCACAATGCGTCGCAATGCTTCCCGGTCCCCCAGCACATGATCCGGAAGCCCCTCGTATTGAAGCTCGAATTGAATGTCCGCACGCCCATGGAGCAACCCCTGCATGAATATCTGGAGCTCCATCAGCAACTCAACCGGATTAAAGTGGTCTTCCTGTACCGTCCACTCCTCCATGTACAACCGGGACAGGAACAGGACATCTTCCATCATTTCCAACAGCTTCTCACCGGAATCACGGATGTAGCGAACCATCAGGTTTTCCTGTTCTGAAAACCGGGGAGCCCCGTCCTTGATCAGGATGCTGGACAAGCCAATGATTGCGTTCAGGGGGTTTCGCACCTCGTGGGAAATCGTTGCCAGGAAACCCTGCTTGATATCTTCGGATTCCGCCATTGCCCGCCGGGCCATGGTTAATGATTCCGCCATTGCCCGCCGCTCCAATGCGGTACCGATACTCCAGGCACACCGCTTGAGAAAACGTTGCTCCTCTCTCTGCCACGTCCGGTCTGCACGTGTATCCGTCACACCCAGTGCACCGACCAATCGGTTCTGTAACCGGACAGGAACCAGCATGAATGCGCGGGTCTGCCGCGCCAGCATCATGGACCGAAACGGTTCCTCCATGTCATCCGGACTGCTGCAACACACGATACTCTGTTGCGCCAGGGCATCCAACAGGGGTTTTGCCTCATCTAATCCATGGTTGTTCTCTTCAAAACGACTCGCCACATCTCCCCGCGTCCACCCCTGTACAACCAGCCCCCTGCCCAACCGGGTATCCACCCGATATCGGTACACCCGGCAGACATCCATGGTCTCTCCCAGCCTGGCCAACAGAGAATGGATGGTACGTTCATCCCAGTCTTCCTGGGTCAACTCCCGAAAGAACAACTCCTCCGCGTCCAGCAGCCGGTCAACATATCGACGACTGGTCGAAGGCGTGTTCAAAGGAGATTGCTCATGTGTGTCAATTGAGGGCTTCCGGTCCAACCGTGTATTCCTCCCGGCAATAGTCACAGGTAACCGTAATCGTCCCGTCTTCTTGCGCCGCTGCCTGTCTGTCCGACTCCGACATGGACTTCAAAACCTGCACAACCTTCTCCCGGCTGCAGCTGCATGCAAACACCAGCGGCCGTTCCAGTACCTGCTCCACCTTGAACGCAGGGAGTGCCAGTTGCACCACCTGCAAAGCGGTATCAGCTTCCTTCAGGATTTCACTGAAAGCCGGTAACTCCCGCAGAGCGGCTTCCACCTGGTCCAGTTGTTCTTCCGTGGCACCCGGCATGGCCTGGATCAGCAACCCACCGCACCTGGACAACGTTCCGTCCGGCTCCATATAATTGCTGATTAACATGGCGGACTTGACCTGTTCAGACTGCAGCAGGTAGGTGGAGAATGCGATGGCAATATCACCGCCATGCACATCCACAGTTCCGCTGTATGGTGTTTTCGCAACTTTCAGTATTCGGGTAACCGTCAACTTGCCCGCTCCGATCAGCTCCGCCAGGTCCATGACATACTGATCATCAATCTCATCAACGCCGGCTTCCGGATTCAGCGCATAGGCCTTGGCCTGTCCCACCGCATTGATCTCCACACGAAGCCCCTCTACGGCCCCGTTACTCTCCAGGTAGGTGCCCATTACATCCTGTTCCTTCAGGTTACTGGACAACAGTGCGGAACCGGTAAGAAAACGGGACATGGCATCCGCCACCCGGTAACTGAACCCATGCCGCCGGGAAACATGATTGGCCAGGTCCGCCGTATCGGCAACGATCACCCGGAAACTACCATCGGCCGTCAAGAAACCTGTCAGACTGCTGTGTGTCATCAACTGCTCCTGCTTGTTTTGTATCACCATTATCCCAGATTTGGTCCTGGTTCTCCAGCGCATGAAAACCGTACGGAAGCTGTTGCATTCCCGTCGGTTTCTGGTAAAATGGCCTCCGGTTGCTGGCGTAGCTCAACTGGCAGAGCAGCTGATTTGTAATCAGCAGGTTGGGGGTTCAAGTCCCTTCGCCAGCTCCATCTTCACTTTTATCAGTAAAATAACTTCCCATCACACAAAACTCGCACTGAACGATAAGGGACTTGAAGCGGAGCAGCTTTGCGTACCAACTGCGGTGGAGTTTTGTTCCCTGGCAAGGCGTGCCGCGACGCGGAAGCGCAACGTACACAGGAAGGTACGTGAGCATTTCAAGGAGTGGCGCAACACAGCCAGGGGGCAAAAGACCCCGCAGCCCTCACGGAGGGGAGCCTACGCAGGAGCGCACATGTGCGCGACGCAGTGGGCAAGTCCCTTCGCCAGCTCCATTTTCACTTATATCAATCACATAACTTTCCATTA
>CAZDKZ010000016.1:0-4204 GCA_964506215.1 uncultured Holophagae bacterium | reverse complement strand
CAAGTCCCTTCGCCAGCTCCATTTTCACTTATATCAATCACATAACTTTCCATTAAACAAGACTTACACGAACCAAACAAGGGACTTGAAGCGAAGCAGCTTTGCGTACCAACTGCGGTGGAGTTCTGTTCCCTGGCAAGGCGTGCCGCGACGCGGAAGCGCAACGTACACAGGAAGGTACGTGAGCATTTCAAGGAGTGGCGCAACACAGCCAGGGGGCAAAAGACCCCGCAGCCCTTTTCGGCACGACTGGCGAGGTGTTTTCCTTCGTGGCAAGTCTCTCAATGTTGAAGCAGCGCAGTTTATTTGCCTCACCTGTAAACCGCGGCGGAATTTTGTACCGTAACACGGCTCTTTCGGTCGAGCAAACGGAGCGTATATGAGACATACGTGAGTATTGTGAGACCGAAAGGAACACAGTTACGGTGCAAAAGAACCCGCGGGCCTCACGAACATTCATTTCGGTGATTATTTGCGTTATCATGTGTGCATGCTGTTTACTATCTAACGAGGAGTCTCCCATGATCGTACTGGACGGAACCTCACTCACCGTCGAAAAACTGGAGCGAATCGCACGCCACCACGAACCGGTTGACCTTCACCCTGACGCCATGGCGCGCATCAAGGCCTGCCGCCAGATGCTGGAAGACAAGATTTCCAAGAAAGAAATCATGTACGGCGTCAACACCGGGATCGGTGAATTTTCCGAAGTCGTCCTGGACGATGACCAGGTCAAGGACTTCCAGAAATACCTGATTTACAACCATGCCGCCGGCATCGGCGAACCGTTCCCGGAAGAGATCGTCCGGGCAGCCATGGCGTCCCGCGTCAATGTGCACGCTCATGGCAACTCCGGATGCCGTCCGGAAATCACCATGACACTGGTGAACATGCTCAACCGGGGCGTCACCCCCCATGTCTGTTCCAAGGGATCAGTGGGCGCATGCGGTGACCTGGCGCCCATGTCCCAGATTGCCCTGCTCATGATGGGCGAAGGGCATGCCTACTATGAAGGGGAACTGCTCCCGGGCAACGTGGCACTGGAACGGGCCGGCATCCCGATACCCGGACTCATGGCCCGTGACGGACTGGCCACCATTAACGGGTCCAATGTCCTTACCGGCATGAGCGCACTGATGTGTGTAGACACCGACCGGTGGTTGAAGCAGGCGGAAATTGCAGCCGCCATGTCACTGGAAGCCCTGATGGCCAACCTCAAACCGTACGACGAACGGATCCACAAGGTCCGTGGCTTTGAAGGGGCGATACGCAGTGCTGCTGCGATCCGGGCCTGCGTGGCAGGCAGTGACCTGCTGACTGGAAAATTGAAGGTAAAGGTGCAGGACGCGTACTCTATGCGATCCACACCCCAGGTGATCGGCTCCGCCCATGATGCGGTCCGGTGGGCCAAATCCCAGGTGGAAGTGGAACTGAACGGTGTGGGCGACAATCCTATTTTCTTCCCGGAAGAAAACCTCCAGGTGTCCGGGGCCAACTTCCAGGGCTCACCGGTTGCAGTACCGATGGACATGGTCGGGGCTGTTGTCACCATGGTGTCCGTCCTGTCCGAACGCCGGATGAACCGCCTGAACAACCCGGCACTGTCCGGCGGCCTGCCCCCGTTCCTGACAAAGGGCGCAGGCATGTTCTCCGGACTGATGCTCAGCCAGTATACGGCGGATATGCAGATTGTCGAACAGCGCATCCTGTCCATGCCGGCCTGCATCCAGTCCATTCCGGCAGCCGCCGACCAGGAAGACTTTGTCTCCATGGGCATGAACACCGCTTTGAAAAACCGTCAGATCCTGGATAACGCATATGGTGTGCTGGGCATTGAATTCATGGCCGCCGCCCAGGCGCTGGATTTCCGGAACTTCACCTTCGGTACCGGTACCGCCATGGGGAAAGAAGTGGTCCGTCGCCACGTGGAATTCCTGGACATTGACCGGCCCCTCTACCCCGACCACAACACCATGAAAGCCTTGGTGAAGTCCGGTGAAATTCTCCGTGATGTGGAAGCGGAAATCGGCGAACTCGGCTGATCCATGACGCATAACGAACAGAAGAAGATTTACATTACCCAGCGGATCCCGGAAATCGGGATCCGCTTTCTCACCGACCTGGGCTACCACGTGGACATCCGTCCGGGTGAAGGACTGATTCAACCCGCCATGCTGCGAAAGGCCCTGAAAGACTATGACGGCATGATTTCCATGTTGTCCGACACCCTGGACGCGAAGATCCTTTCGCATGCAGTTAAATGCCGGGTCATCGCTCAGTATGCCGTTGGCGTCAACAACATTGATTTGAACGCGGCAAAAGATCATGAAATCACCGTCACCAACACCCCGGACGTGCTCACCGAGGCCACAGCGGAATTGGCCATGGCCCTGGTGCTGGGGGCTTCCCGCCGACTGATCCCTGCAGACCGGTTTACCCGGGAAGGCAAGTTCACCGGGTGGGGACCCCTGCTCTTCCTGGGAAAGGGGTTGGATGGGAAAACCGTGGGCGTTGTGGGAATGGGCCGGATCGGACAGGCATTCGCCCGTATGGCTGCCGCATTCAACTGCCGCGTGATTTTCCATAGCCGCACAAGTCAGAAAACCCCGTATAACCAGGTCGACCTGGACACCCTGCTTCGGGAATCCGATGTCATTTCACTTCACCTGCCATTGACGGATAGTAGCCGGCACATGGTTGACCTGGAGTGCTTCAACCGGATGAAAGACGGCGTGGTATTTGTCAATACGGCCCGGGGACCCATCGTTCATGAAGCCGCACTGGTCAAGGCACTGAAGTCAGGAAAGGTGTCCTATGCCGGTCTGGATGTATATGAGTTTGAACCCAGGATCCGCAAGGAATTGCTGGACATGGAAAACGTCATTGTCCTGCCTCACATCGGGTCCGCTACCGAGAAGGCCCGGGACGACATGGCACTGCTGGCCGCCAGAAATATCCACGCCGTACTCAGTGGCAAACCTGCCGAAACGCCTGTCACCTGAACCAAAACGCCAGTTGTGACCTGGCACACCAGAACACAGAAACTGCTGGCGAGCTGCCTCCACCGAGCTATGTTCTAAGTACACTTGTATGCAAATTAACCATTCCCAACAAAGGGGTGTACCATGAACAGAGCGTTATCATTACTTTTCTGTGTAATCGTCTGTCTGCTGGCAGCTTCATCTGCCATTGCACAGACGACTGATTATTTCATCAATCACATTGCAAAGAACAACTGGACCACCACCATCACGGTTTACAATACCGGTCCCGGGGACGTGAGCTTTGATCTCCACCGATGGGATGCGGGCGGAACGGAAACCGTTTATCCGGGCATGATTGTCACCAGCTACAATCAGCTTGCCGTTTCCAACGACACTTTCGGCCATGACGGAACAGCCCTGCTCCGGGCCCCTGCGGAAGCACCAATTGCGGTAAAAATCGCCTATCAGTACGGCGAATCTCATTCATTCTGTGAGTTTTTTGTCCCGGGTTCGTTTCAATCCACCAACTGGATGCTGCCCAACCCCTACCAGTCCCATTTTGACTGGTTCGGCATGGCACTGGCCAATTTCAACTCTTCCGACGCCACCGTAACCCTGACCGCATACCGGGAAGGTGCCCTGGTAGCGACACGTGACCTGACAATCCCGGGCCACACAAAAATTGTCGATGTGTCTTCCGGGATCTGGGAAGATATTCATTATCCCGACGTGGACCTGGTGATGCTTGAAAGCGATCTGACAATTCCGCCGCCCATCTCCATTACCGGGAATACCGAACAGGACCGCCACGTGTTTTTCCCGGCCCAGTATGAAATCCAGATGTGCATGGGTGTTCCAAGAACCAGCATTGTCCCGCACGTGGCAGAAGCAAACTGGACAACGGAGTTGACGGCATATAACAACCTGGGCACCGACAGATCCTTCACCTTCTCCACCTGGCACAAAGACGGTTCCCCTGACGTGGTAGACCTGCCGGTAACGGTACCCGCCAACGGTTCAGCCGTGCTGCAGGCCGGAACGGATTTTTCCTACGGTGTGACCGGTAACATCCTCACAGAAGCCTGCATGCATTTCAAACTGTCCTACAGATACGCGGAATCCCAATCGCTCTGTCAGTTTTTCCTGCATCCCGGAAATGGTGCCACACGGTGGATAATTCCCAACTCTATCCAGCCCTGGTTTGACTGGTTCGGACTGGC
>CAZDKZ010000015.1:0-41743 GCA_964506215.1 uncultured Holophagae bacterium | reverse complement strand
TGGTCCCGACCGGTGGCCGAAGCGGAAAAAACATGAAAAAAACCGGTTTTACCGCTTTCTTACCGATGGATGACGCTTGCCTGACGGTCTTTCCGGAGAATGGGAACCATGAAACGGAGAAGAATTCATCAAGATGAGGAGCACAACATGAATTGGTGCGTGAATGAGCAATTGAGTGGACATGCAGATACAACTGCAAAAGTGGGCAGCTACCTGGCTAACGTGGAACTGTTTCCGGAACCCAACCGGGAAGAACTGGTCATGGAAAACGAACACACACGGATACTGCGGATCATCGTTCCCGCAGGGGGACGCCTGTCCTTTCGACGGGTACCGGAAGCCACGGTGCAATGGTTCGTGGTTCAGGGCCGGGCCCGGGTGCGGGTGGGCCGTATGGTCAAGGTGATGAGTCAGGGCGACACCATGTTTGTGCCGGCCGGTACGGTGCACGGGTTGGAAAACGCGGGGAATGAGGCGTTGACCCTTACCGAAGTCCGCCAAAGATAATCGCGGGAGTCGTTACTCCCCATAAAACAACCCCTAAGCGCAGGCCTTCCCAATACACGGGTCAGGGTGGTGTGGAATCCCCTTCCATGCCACCCTTTCCTGTGGCCGCGCTATGGCCGTTCTTTCCCGTCTGGCGGCTGGTTCTTGTCGTCCATAGCTGCGTTGTTCGATCCCTCGGATTGCTCACATACGATTCAGTATGCTGCGCATCCTCGCTCACTCATGCCTTGCTCTGAACGACAACTCCGCAGCCGCTGATTTGAGACTTCTCCCATCATAACAACTTGAGTTTGCGGCAGGACGGCTGAGGAGTTTCTGTTCAGGACAAAGCGCGCGTTCCCACGATGACAACATGTGTTTGCGGTGCCAGTGGCCAGGAGTTTTTCGTTGTGACCAGGCGCGATTCGACGAAATCACGCAGCGTACATACAGCGTACGTGAGTAGATTGAGGAGAAGCGCAACACCGTCACAACGGAAAAGAACGGCCACACAAAAAGGGCCCGCTGCTGCGGGCCCGGGTTAGCTCGTTATGTTCGCGGCATCACCAGATGGAGGCGCGTTGTTCTTTGGGGAGATACAGGGCCTCACCCTCTTTCACATCAAACGCCGCGTAGAAGGCTTCCACGTTCCGCAGCGGGCCGTTGACCCGGAATTCTGCGGGGGAGTGGACGTCTTCCTTCACCCGGCGGAGCAATTCCTTCTGGCGGATGTTACCGCGCCAGATCTGGGCAAAGCCCAGGAAGAACCGCTGGTCGGCGGTGAAGCCGTCGATCGGTGCCGGTTCGCCTTTTTCCTTCAGTGAATTGTGATAGGCCTGGAGGGAGATCAACACGCCCCCTAAATCCGCAATGTTCTCGCCCAGGGTCAGTTTGCCGTCCACATGTTCGCCGTCGCCCACGTCAAAGCCGTCAAACTGGTCGATCAGGGGCTGGGTGCGCTTGTTGAATTCGTCGCTGTCGGCCTTTGTCCACCAGTCTTCCAGGTTACCGTTCTTGTCATACTGGCGGCCCTGGTCGTCGAATCCGTGGGTCATTTCATGGCCGATCACCACGCCGATGGCGCCATAGTTCACCGCGTCATCCGCGTTCATGTTGAAGAACGGGAACTGGAGGATGGCTGCCGGGAATACCACTTCGTTGTTGCTGGGGTTGTAGTAAGCATTCACGGTCTGGGGATACATGTGCCATTCTTCCTTGTCCACGGGCTTGTTGATCTTGTCCATGGCATAGGCGGTGTTGAACTTGCGTGCGGCCATAACGCATGCCAGGTAGCTGTCGCCGTCGATGGTCAGGCCTTCATAACTCCGCCATTTGTCGGGATAGCCGATCTTGACGTTCATCACGTCCAGCTTTTCCTGGGCTTTCCCCTTGGTTTCGTCGGTCATCCATTCCAGGGCGTTGATCCGTTCGCTTAAGGCCACTTTCAGGTTGCCCACCAGTTCCAGCATCCGTGCCTTGGCTTCGGGGGGGAAGTAGGATTTCACGTAGAGCTGGCCCATGGCTTCACCCATGGAGCCGTTGACCACGCTCAAGATGCGCTTCCACTGGTCTTCCATGGCCTGGCGGCCGGACAGGAACTTGCCGTAGAATTCAAAGTCCTGGGCTTCCAGGTCGGCGGTGAGGTATTCCGCGTTGCGGTTGAGGAGGTTCCAGCGGAGATAGGTTTTCCAGTCGGCCACCGGTATGGTCTTGACCATGTCACCCAGTTCTTTCACGAATTCGGGTTGACCCACGTTGATGTCACCGGGTTCAGCCAGACCGATGCCGGCGAAATATGCCTTCCAGTCAAGAGACGGGCTCAACGCGGCCAGTTCGTCCAGGTTCATCTTGTTGTAGGTTTTGTGGGGATCCCGGCGTTCCAGGCGGGTCATGGATTTCTTTGCCAGGCGGGTTTCAAAGGCCATTACCGTATCCGCGTTGGTCCGGGCGGTGCCTTCGTCATCACCGGCCAGCTGGAACATCTTCGCCATGTGGTCCACGTATGCTTTCCGCATGCCTTCATATCGTTCCCCGTCCGCCAGGTAATAATCCCGATCGGGCAGGCCCAGGCCGCCCTGGGAAATCTGGGCGATGGTCATTTCGCTGTTCTTTTCGTCGGCGGAACCGTACATGTAGAACAGGGGACGAATGCCCCAGGTGTTGAGCCAGGCCACAGCCGGAATGATGTCGTCGGCAGATGCGATGGCGTCAACCTTGTCCATCCAGGGCTTCAAAGGGGCCAGACCCTGGGCGTTCCGGTTTTCCATGTCCATGCCGGCCTTGAACAGGTCACGAATCTTCTGCTCTTCGGTACCCGGAGCGGCATCTTCCATGGCCACAATCTTGTCCACCAGTTCTTTCAGCATTTCCCGGTTGTTTTCCCGCAGTTCGTCAAACGCGGTCCATCGGGCGTATGCGTCCGGGATGGGATTGTTGTCCATCCAGGTGCCGTTGGAATAGCGGTAGAAATCGTCACCGGCTTTCACCGTTGTGTCCATGTTTACCGATTCCAGGGCCGGAACAGCGGGTGTTGCTTCCACCTGTTTCTCCTTGTTACAACTGATGGTGGCCACACCAATCAGTCCGCACATCATGATTGCCAGCGCACTTCCGAACAAACGTTTCATTCGATACTCCTTCATTCCTGATCGATAGGATTGTACGTCCGCAACAATCCCGTATCAACCCATATGGGTGGAAATACGGTGAATGGGAGGTCGTGTTTCCATTTACCGCCGGTCAACATTTCGGATGTCCGTGGAGGCGGTTCCGCAGACATTCGGCGTGTGCCGCGAGCCCTTCGCTGTCGGCCAGCAGCACCGCTGCCCAGCCTACCTGCTTCAGCCCTTCGGTGTTGACCGAAAGGGTGGTCTGGAGCCGGACAAAATCCACCGCACTCAACCCGCCGGTGAACCGGGCGGTACCGGATGTGGGCAGCACATGGTTGACCCCGGCGGCATAATCACCCAGGGCAACGGCGGACAGGTCTCCGATGAACAGGGTGCCGAAGGTGGTCAGGCGGGGCGCGACGGCTTCCGTGGCGGCTACCATCAGGGACAGGTGTTCCGGGCCCATTTCGTTGGCGGCGTTGATCGCCTGTTCCAGGTCTTCGGTTACCACGATGACCCCGTTTTCCCCCAGGGCGCGGCGGATGACGTCTTTCGTGGGGATCGCCGGCACACGGGCTTCCAGTTCGGCATGGACCCGTTCCGCCAGCGTTCTGGATGTGGTAACCAGGACCGGAACCGCGTCGGGGTCATGTTCCGCCTGGGCCATCAGTTCCAGGGCGATCCGTTCCGGTACGGCGGTTTCATCAGCCAGCACCAGCAGTTCGGACGGTCCCGCCGGCAGGTCAATACCCACGGTGCCGTATACCAGCTGCTTGGCGGCAGTCACAAAGCGGTTGCCCGGGCCCACGATTTTGTCGCAGCGGGGCACCTGGTCCGTGCCGAACGCGCAGGCGGCAATGGCCTGGGCGCCCCCGATGGTGAATACCCGGTCCGCTCCGGCGATCCGGGCGGCCGCCAGCAGTACCGGATCGGGCCCGTCCTTCGCCGGCGGTGTGCAGACGATAATCTCGCTGACACCGGCCGTCCTGGCGGGTACCGCGCCCATGAGCAGGCTGGAGGGCAGTGGATAGCGGCCCCCGGGCGCATATACCGCCACCCGGTTCAGGGGTGCCAGCCGTTGACCGCATGCCACGCCGGGCTGGGTTTCCACGGTGAAGTTTTTCAATTGTTCCAGTTGGGCTTCTGCAAAGGACCGGATGTTGGCGGCTGCCCGTTCCAGTGCACCTCTCACACCGGGATTGATGGTCGTCAGCGCCCGGTCCAGCTCGGTGTCCGGTACCTGGAAGGTCTCCAGATCAATACCGTCGAATTCACGGGTGTAGTCCCGGACGGCATCGTCCCCCCGGTCCTTTACAGCTTCCACGATTGGGGTGACATCGGCGGTGTCCGGTAACCGGTTTCGGGATGCCAGCTGTTCCATGAATCCGTTGAAATCCATTTGTCTGATCATCATCGCCTGGCCTCCAGCTCACGGATCACGTCGGCAAACGGAATGTCCCGTTCCGCCAGGATGACCGTGAGGAAATACATCAGGTCGGCCGCTTCGGCCACCAGGTTATCGTTGTCACGGGCCAGGGCGGTTTCCCCGGCTTCTTCAATCAGTTTCTGCCGCATGCGGTTGGCCGTCAGGGTGGCGGTATAGGATCCGTCCACCGGGTGGGCCAGCCGGTCGCTGACAATGTGCTGCAGTTGTTCAATGGAAAAGGGCAGGGATCCGAAGCAACTGTCCCGTCCGGTGTGGCAGGCGGGACCGGCCGGTACCACCGTTGCCAGCAGGGTGTCGCCGTCGCAGTCGGGTCGGAGATTGATCAGCCGCTGGGTGTTGCCCGAGGTGGCCCCCTTGTGCCACAGTTCCTGTCGGGAGCGGGACCAGTACCACATGTCCCCGGTTTCCAGCGTCCGTTTCAGGGAATCCGGCGTGCTCATGGCCATCATCAATACCCGGCCGTCCGGCCTGCAGGTAATGGTGGGAATCATGCCGTCTTTCCAGTTGAGCCCGGCAACCACGCCGTCAGCCAGATCCATGGTATCGGTGTAGAGCGCCATGCCCACCTGTACGTCCACCCCGATGGCGGTCATGGCGGCGATGTCCCGGGCCGATCGCACACCGCCGGCCACCGTAACGGGCACCGGGGAGATGTCTTTGAGGGCCTGTACCCGTTCTGTGTTCAGCCCGGTCATGCAGCCTTCGTCTTCAACGAAGGTGGCCAGCACGCCGCCGCACAGACCGTCCAGCTGTTTCAGTACTGTTTCCAGTCCGAGGCCGGTGTCCTGTTTCCATCCCCCGGTGACCACGGTGTTGTTCCGGCTGTCCAGTGCCACCTGGATCCGGGCGGTGCCGACGGTTTCACCCAGTTGCGTCAGGAACGCCCGGTTGATGCCGGTATTGGATATGGCGGCCGTGCCCACGATTACCTGTTCCGCGCCCGCCCGCACCAGCTGTTTGCCGGTGTCCACGTCCCGGACGCCACCACCTGCGCGGCAGGGCATCCGTCTGCAGAGTGCTTCGATGATCGGTCGGTTGCTGCCCTTGCCCAGGGCGGCGTCCAGGTCAATCACGGCGGTTTCCCCGCATCGGCCGAACCGGTCGGCCAATGCATCAATATCGTTCTGTTCCACTACCAGGCGGTCACCGTTTTCCAGTTGCACCGCCCGGTTGTTCATCAGGTCTATGGAAGGTATCAGCATCGTACCCGTACCCCTCTTTTCTGTAAGTCCGTTTTTAATCGGCTGATGGTTGAGATTCGGTCATGGAGGACCGAGGCCAGCAGTACCGCGGAGGCCCCTGCGCCCACCGCTTCGGCCATGTGGTCTGCGTTACCGGCACCGCCCGAGGCAATCACCGGTACGTTGACCACGCTGCTGATCGCATGGATCAGTTCCAGGTCATAGCCGTTCTGTGTGCCGTCCCGGTCAATGGCGTTGAGCAGGATTTCCCCTGCCCCCCGTTCCACCGCTTCCCGTGCCCAGCTGACCGCGTTTCGCCCCGTTTTCCGGTTGCCGCCGGCCGCCATGGCCTCCCAGCCCCTGTCCGTTCGCTTGGCGTCAATGGAAATCACCACGCACTGGTTGCCGAAACGGGCCGCGCATCGGGTCAACAGTTCCGGTTTGTCCAGTGCCGCGGAGCAGAGCGAGACCTTGTCCGCTCCCGCTTCCAGCATGGCCCGCATGTCCCCGGCCGAACGGACACCGCCGCCGGCGGACAGCGGGACAAACACCCGCCGGGCCAGTTCACGGATCACGGTTAACAGGGTGTCCCGGCTTTCCACCGTGGCGCCCACGTCCAGTACCGAGATTTCGTCGGCCCCGTCCCGGTTGTAGGCATCCGCCCGTTCCACCGGGTCACCGGCGTCCCGCAGGGACTGAAACTGTACCCCTTTCACCACCCGGCCATGGTTGATATCCAGGCAGGGGATCATTCTTACCGGCAACATGATGTCACCCAGTTTTTCAGCAGTTTCGCCCCGGTTTCACCGCTTTTTTCCGGGTGAAACTGGACCGCCCGGCAGTTGCCCGATGCCAGGACAGATGGAAAGGTCCCGGCATAGTCGGTCAGGCCAACGGTGGCATCGGTGTTATCCGGCGCCTGGTAGCTGTGGAGAAAATAGAACCAGTTGTTGTCTCCGATGCCGTCCAGCAGGGGATCATCGGTCTGGCTCAAGACCCGGTTCCAGCCGATGTGGGGGACAATCCGGCCCCGTATCCGTCCGCAGGACCCGGTGAAGCGGCCGAAACCGGCCACGCCGGGTGATTCCGCGCTGCCGTCGAACAGCAGTTGCAGGCCCAGGCAGATGCCCAGCAGGGGCAGGTCCGATTCCAGCCACAGTCCCACGGCGTCTGCCAGTCCGGTCAGTTCCATCTGCTCCATGGCCGCCCCGAAGGCGCCCACGCCGGGGAGGATTACCCCGTCCAGGTTCCGAAGGTCTTCCGGGGACTGGACCCGGGTGCTGACCACGTCCAGGCTGTCCAGCATGTTCTGGACCGAGCGCAGGTTGCCCGCACCATAATCCACAACGCCGATCATGATGCACCTCCGGACAGCCCGTCGATGGTTTCCTTGGTGCTGGGCAGCCGGTTACAGCCGGTTTTCGTGCAGGCATCTTCCATGGCACGGGCGAAGGCCTTGAATGCGGCCTCGATCCGGTGGTGGTCATTGGTGCCCCGTTGCAGTTGAATCACCACGTTGGCGTTCAGCCCGCGGCTGAAGGCGGCAAAGAATTCGGGTAGCAGGTCGGTGTCCAGTTCTCCGGTAAACCGGCGATCCAGGTTTCCTTCAAAAATCAGCCAGGGCCGTCCGCCGATGTCCACGCCGGCGGCGGACAGGGCGTCATCCATGGGATGGACAAACCAGCCGGATCGACGGATGCCTGTCCGATCCCCCAGTGCCCGGTCGAAGAGCTGACCCAGTACCAGGCCGGTGTCCTCCACCAGGTGATGCTGGTCCACGTTGAGATCGCCTTCACCTGTCAAGGCCAGGTCAAACCGGCCGTGCCGGCCGAAAGCGTCCAGCATGTGGGCCAGGAAGCCCAGCGGCAACCGGATGTTGGTATTGCCGGTTCCGTCCAGGTTCAGGGTACCGGATATCCGGGTTTCCGATGTATTGCGCTCCATCGATGCCTGTCTCATGGCGTTACTCCTTCTGTTTGCGGCTCCGCCGTGACCTGTTCCAGGGCCCGGATAGCGGCCCGGCAACTGTCCCGGTTGCCGATGGTGAACCTTAACCAGCCGGGCATCCGGTGCTCATTTCCCACGTTGCGGACAAGGACGCCGGCATCGGCCAGTCGCCTGCAGATACGGGACGCGTCCGGTCCGAACCAGGCACTGACAAAGTTGCCGCCGGACGGCAGTGAGGGAATATCCATCCCTGCCAGGGCCTCGCGCAGGCGTTCCCGATTTCGGGTCACCTCGTCGCGGACCATCCGGACAAAGGACGGGTCTTTCAATGCTGCCAGGCCTGCACGGATGGCGGGTGTGCCCACCGCGTAGGGCATCTGGGCTTCGGATGCCTGTTCCAGCAGGCGCGGTTGGCCGATCAATGCACCCAGGCGCAGGCCCGCCAGTCCGTAGGCCTTGGAGAATGTCTTCAGGACCAGCAGGTTGGCAAATTCGCCGGTCATGTCGCTGAAGGACATGCCGGTAAACTCTCCGTATGCTTCATCCAGCAATACGGGTGTGTCCCCCAGGACTGTCAGGATCTCACCCAGTTCGTCCTGCGAAAGCGTGGTGCCCGCCGGATTGTGGGGGGACATGAGAACCACCAGGGCCGCGTTTCGCCCTGCCGAGATGATCGCCGGAAGGTCATACAGATAGTTTTCGTTCAACGGAACGGCCTGCACCGTTCGTTCCCGTGTTTCGGCACACCACCGGAAGATGGGAAATTCCGGTGTCGGGATCATTATGGTATCGCCCGTGGCCGTGAGACCGTCGATGACCATACGGATGGCTTCATCCCCGGCGGCTGTAATCCTCACCCGGTCAACGGGGACATCCAGCCGGTCAGCCAGCGCCTGTTGCAGCGGGGTTTCATCCGGATAACGACAGATGTCTGCCGGTTCCAATGTGGCCAATGCTTCCAATACCGCCGGGGAGCATCCCCAGTCGTTTTCGTTCCGGTTGATCCGGATGGTCACGGTGCCGGTGTTCATGCCATCACCTTTTTCAATTCATATTCCAGGATGTCCCGGGCGCCCATTTCCTTCAACCGGACCACCAGCGGGGCGGCCTCGTCCCGGCGCACGGCCACTTTCACCGAATAGCCCCCCTCGCCGTGCAGCGGTGCCACCGTGGGAGACCGCATGGATGGCAGTTCCGCCAGCACGGTGTCAAAGACGTCGGCGGGCACGTTCATTTCCAGCATGACCCGTTTCCGGGCGTTGAAGATGGCGTTGAACAACAGCAGCAGCCGACCCAGTTTCTTCTGTTTCCAGGGATCCAGCATGGTTTCCCGGTTGGCAATGAACCGGGTGGAGGAGGTCATCAGGGTATCCAGGATCCGCAACCGGTGCTCTTCCAGGGTCCGGCCGGTGGCGGTGTTGTCGATGATCAGGTCCGCGTCTTCGGGCGGAAATACCTCGGTGGCACCGAAGGTGCGGATCAGGACAAAATCCAGGCCCTTGTCTTTCAGCCACCGGGTGGCCAGTCCCTCGTATTCCGATGCAGCCACCACCCGCATGGTACGCAACCGGTCCATGTCCAGCGCTTCCGGTGCCGCGGCCACGATGCGGACCGGGTCGAATTCCAGGTCCATCAGCTCTTCCACGTCGGCATTGGTTTCCCGGATCCAGTCCAGGCCGGTGAAGCCCGCATCATGGGAGCCCAGTTCCACCAGTCGGGGGATGTTCTGGGGTTTCATGATCTTGATTTCGATTTCAGGATCGGATACCACCGGTTTGTATTGCCGGTCGTCGGACAGCATCCGGATACCGGCGGATTCCAGCAATGCGGTGACGTTCTTCATGATGCGTCCCTTGGGGACGACAATTCTCAATTTGTTCATGGGAGTTCTCCATCATCAGGTGCCGGTGTCGAAACGGGACAACGACACAGTCAGGGCAGGATTGCCCGTGTCATGCACATGAAACACAGCCGGTGAAAACCGGGTGTGCATGTCTGCCGAGATTCAGTTACGGGAGATTATGCGTGGTGATGATGGTGATGGTGGTGGAGGGAATGATGATGGGCGCTGATACCCTGCAGGTTACGGGTGAATGACAGTTGCGCCGCGTTTTCGTTCAGCCGGTTCATGGTTCTGGTGAACATCATTGCCTCCTTACAAGCGTTCCATGACGGGCGTCATGGTAGCGAGAGGGTGCCACAGGAAGCATGTTCCTGTCAAGCTTCTTCCGGAGATTTCCGTTTTTGCGCCAAAATACCGGTCAACCGTAAACCTCCTGCGGGTTGATGCGGTAGAATGATGGGACACTGGCGGATTCAATTCAATGTAGACAAGCTTTGAAGGAGGCATTTGTGACGAAAACGAAGATGTCGAAAGTGAAGAACGGCCTGAAAGGCCTGTGGAGTGGTATTGACCTGGCCCGGCGTATCCTGTTGAACGTGGTATTCCTGGTCATCTTTTTTGCGATTCTGGGGTTGCTGACCGGGAAGAAGAAGCCTGAAGTTCCCGAAACGGGTGCGCTGGTGCTGCATCCGGTGGGTGCCATTGTGGAGCAGGTAGCATCCGATCCCATGGAAAAGATCCGGGGCGAAATAACCGGTTCCAGCCAGGCCCAGACCCTGTTGAAGGACCTGGTGGATGCGGTAAACGCAGCCAAGGATGACGAACGGATTACTGTCCTGCTGCTGGATCTGAGCGACATGGGTGGTGCCGGGATGACCAAGCTGAACGACTTGAAGCAGGCGATTCTGTCATTCAAGGAGAGCGGCAAGAAGGTGGTCGCATTTTCGGACGAATACAGCCAGAATGCCTATTATCTGGCGGCCCTGGCCGATGAAATCCACATGCATCACCTGGGTATGTTGCTCCTGGAAGGCTTCGGCCGGTACAAGACCTACTACAAAGAGGGACTGGACAAGCTGAAGGTGGACGTCCACGTGTTCAAGGTGGGTACGTTCAAGTCCGCCGTTGAGCCGTATCTGCTCAACGGGATGTCGGATGCCGCCCGGGAAGCCAACCTGGAATGGCTGGGTGACCTGTGGAACCACTACCTGGCCGACGTGGCGGAAGCCCGTGGCAAATCGGTTGCGGACCTCCAGGCATACATTGACAATGTTCAGGAAAACCTGGAAAAAGTCAGCGGCGATGGCGGGAAGATGGCGCTGGAAGCCGGCCTGGTTGACTTTGTGGGCTCCCGCGATGCCATCCGGAATCGCATGATTGAACTGGTTGGAGAAAACGAAGACAAGCACACCTTCCACCAGATTTCCCATGGCAAATACCTGGCGTCCCTCAAGGATGACCGGTTTGGTGAACGGGCCCGTGGTGACCAGGTGGCTGTTATTGTCGCGGTGGGCACGATTATGGACGGCAATCAGCCGGGCGGTACCATTGGTGGTGACTCCACTGCCAGGCTGATCCGCCAGGCACGGGAAGACGAGAATATCAAGGCCGTGGTTCTGCGCGTAGACTCCGGTGGCGGCGGTGTATTCCCGTCCGAAGTGATTCGTCGGGAATTGGAACTGACCCGTGAAGCGGGTAAACCCGTCGTCTCTTCCATGGGTACGGTGGCGGCATCCGGTGGTTACTGGATTACCATGGCGTCCGATGAAGTCTGGGCATACCCGACCACCATTACCGGTTCCATCGGTATTTTCGGCATGTTCCCCAACTATCACCGGGCATTGCGGGATTACCTGGGCGTCCGTGTGGACGGTGTGGGTACCACGCCGCTGGCGGGTGCGATCCGGCCGGACCGGGAACTGAAAAAAGAATTCGGCGATATGATCCAGATGATCATCAACAAGGGTTATCACGACTTCATCAGCAAGGTGGCGGAAGCCCGCGGTATGACCCTGGAAGATGTGGACAAGATCGCGCAGGGCCGTGTCTGGAGCGGGGAAGACGCTCATGCGCTGGGCCTGGTGGATCAGTTGGGCGGACTGGAAGATGCTATCGCTTCTGCTGCCAAGCTGGCGGATCTGGGTGATGACTACAAGGTCAAGTACATGAAGAAGAAGAAGACCTTCAAGGAAAAACTCATGAAGAACCTGCTGAACGGTACTGCGGAGATGGTGGTACAGGAAGCGGGTCTGCAGCATGCATTCCCCATGGATACCGGGTTGGCCGGCATGGTGATGCGTCAAATGGAAACCTATCGGAAATTCAACGATCCCAACGGGATGTATGCCTATTTCCACTATGAACAATAATCCGGTCTGACGAAGCTGGAGAATGAATAGAATACCGGGCGGTCCCAGGCCGCCCGGTATTTTTGTGTCAAATCGTCGCTGTGCCGGCGGGATGTGGTACCGTGGTTTGATTATTATCATCAGCAGGAGAATCCATGTCAGCAACTGAATTTCAGGTGATCGGACATCGCGGTGCCCGGTTTCATGCCTCGGACAACAGTGATGCGGGATTTCAATACCTGGTGAACAACGGGATCGGCTGGGCGGAAACCGATCTGCGGCTGAACGGGGCCGGGGAGATTGTGCTGGTCCATGACCCCCATCTGCAGAACGGAACACCGGTTCTGGACGGAACGCATCGGGAGCTGGAGCGTCTTCCCGCTATCCTGGACCGCTATCCAACATTAAACCTGAACCTGGAGTTAAAAGAAACGGCGGTACTGGAGGCGTTGTCCGGGCTGCAGGCCCTGAAGCGGGAGCCCCACCGATTCATCCTGTCATCTTTTCATCACCGGACCGTTGTGGCATTGAAACAGCGGTTCCCGGCAATTCCCTGTCTTCTGGTCCAGTGCGGTGACATGGTTGGACTGGCGGATTATGTGAACCGGTTGGGGGTGGACGGTGTCGTGCTGGAATATGAATTCGTGGATGAAACGGAGATCCGGCGGATCCTGGACCAGGAGAGACGGGTTTATCTGTACACGGTCAATACGCCGGCGGATGCGCGGGCATTCCGACAGATGGGTGCCCACGGGGTGATTTCAGATGATCCGGTGCATATCCGTGACACCCTGAAGGGTGTTGTTTCTTGATACAGCTCAAGGTATCACCTGTTTTTGACCGGTAACATGTGCGGAAAAAGGAGGGTACCATGATCGTGATTCCCATCGTTTCCTGCACCCTGCTGGCGGCCCACTTTTACCGGTATGGCATGGTCGGCCTGGCAATAACCATTCTCCTGCTGCCGGCCGTGCTGCTGATCCGGAAACGCTGGCCGGTCCAGGTGGTCGGTTTGTTGTTGCTGGCGGGATCATTGAAATGGACCTGGACCGCGTGGCGGATTGCGCAGGTCCGGCTGGCCCATGGTCTGCCCTGGATGCGGATGTCGCTGATCCTGGGTGCGGTGGTCCTGTTTACCCTGGCGGGTGCCTGGGTGCTGCTGCGGCAGAAAAGCAGGGAACGCCGACCGGATTCCCATGGAACGGCCTGGCTGTCCACTGCCGTGTTCCTGCTGACCACAGCCGTGTTGACCTTCGTTCAACTGCGCGTTTCGTTGAATATGCTGATCCTGAACCGGTTCTTCCCGGGATTCGGCTGGCTGGAAATTCTCGTGCTGGCCACTTACGGGGCCTTCCTGGTCGAAAAAGTACGGAACCCGGCAACCCAGACGGTGTGGCGCGTCCGGGCCTGGCGGCTGTTTTCCGTGGTATTTTTTGCCCAGCTGATACTGGGTTTGCTGGGATGGGACACGTTCCTGATGACCGGTGAACTCCACCTGCCGATCCCGGCCGTCATCGCTGCGGGACCGTTGTACCGGGGACACAGTTTCTTCATGATCATCCTGTTCCTGTCCACCGTGGTGCTGGTGGGTCCGGCCTGGTGTTCTCATCTCTGTTATATCGGCTCCTGGGACGATGCGGCCGCCCGGATGAACGGTCCGGCCGGTTATTTTCGCCGGGACGGGATCCGGTTGGCGATCACACTGGTGGTGATGGCAACGGCCATCCTGCTGCGCATGGCCGGGGTGGACTGGCTGCCCGCGGTTGTGCTGGCGGCTTGTTTCGGGCTGGTTGGTGTGGGCATCATGGTGATCGTGTCCCGGAAGCATGGGGCCATGGTCCATTGTACGGTCTACTGTCCCATCGGCTTACTGGCGAACGTCCTGGGAAAAATCAACCCGTTCCGGATCCGGATCGACCAATCCGCTTGCACCGAATGCATGGTCTGTGCCCGTAATTGCCGGTACAGTGCGCTGGAGCTGGACGACTTGCGTCTGGGAAAACCGGGGTTTACCTGTACGTTGTGCGGGGACTGTGTGACCGATTGCCCGCAGGACACCATCCGATACCAGTTTGCAGGTTTGAGCGGGTCTGCGGCCCACAGCCTGTTTGCGGTGCTGATCGTGACGCTCCACACCGTGTTCTTAAGTGTGGCGCGCATCTGACAGTTATTGGCGCCGGGGCGGTGTGTATTCGCCGTCCGGGGTGACCATTTCCTCGTAGGGGCTGTTCCACAGGTTGGTGAACAGCCGGTCCAGCTGTACCGCCAGGGCATGATCCTTCAGCAGCAGTTCCAGGTTCCGGGACGCATAAAAATAGTCATAGGACCAGTTGCTGGTGGAGATCCAGCAGATGTCATCGTCCACCCGGACGACCTTGGAGTGGACCACCCGGGCAAAGGGGACGAACCCTTCCGATGATTCCGGAATGTTGATGAACATCACGCGAATCCCCGGGACAGCGGACAGGGATTTCAGGTCTTCCGGGTGACGCTTGTTCCAGTTGGAGATGATCATTTCCACTTCCACACCCCTTGCGGCTGCCCGGCGTAATGCGTCGTCGATGGTGGTAAACCGCTCCTCGCTCTTGTACCGGTGGGTGGAATAACTGAGCAGTTGGATGCTGATACGGCGTGTTGCCCCATCCAGGATCCGGACCAGGTGGTCCAGCGACCCATCCACGCCGGGCGGATTGTAGGCAGCAGGACTGGCCAGGAGCCGTGCCTGGTCAGTGAACGAGAAGGGCGGCAACTGTTTCAGTCGGTTGTATGCATCGGCGTCACCGTCGGCAAAATCCCAATCCGCATTGAACAGGGCCAGCGCGGCAGCGGCGATGGTTTCGTCGTTGACACGGATGCCGGTTTCATGGATGTGCTTGAGCGCCCGCCAGTCAAAGTTCTGGCTGCCTACATAGAGGGATTTACCATCTGCAATCATATACTTGGCATGAAGGATACCCCCCGTCAATTCACGCCAGTCGAACAGCCGCAACGGGATGCCCATGGCGCGGAACCGGTCGGCTGTTTCCGGGTAGGTCTGGTTCATTTTCACGTCGGTGAGAATGCGGACGGATACGCCCCGCTGATGCGCATCTGCCAGGGCGGTAATTATCCGTTCCAGGTCTTCTCCTTCCCGGGATGACAGGTAAAAATGGCCCAGTTCCAATGACCGGTTGGCGTTCCGGATCATGTCCAGCCAGATGTCGGTCGCGGTTGACGCGACACCGGTATCCAGCGCAGTTTCCACCGGTATGGTCACCCCCAGTTGTGCCTTCAGGGGCGGATGCTGGACAGGGGTGTCCTGCTCCCGGCAGCCGATTGTGGCCACCATCAGTATCAGCATCGGGATAAGAAGCCATCTGGATCGGACACGGCCGAATACAGTCATGGGGTCCTCCTGGTGATCAAATATGACGTAAGACTGATCATTGAATAGCACGGAACGCCGGGAACTGTCAAAGGAACATCTTAATAATTACAAAACTGTAATAAAATGATATGCTGACAGTGTGAAGTCATATTTCTGGAGGATCTCATGAAAACGCGGGTATTTTCGTTCTTGCTGGTGGCGATGCTGGCGCTTATGCTGGCGGGGCCTGTGGTGGCCCAGGATACGCCATCATCGGCCGGTACGGATGCGGTGCAGCCGGATCCCATGCAGGCCGTAATGGAACAGTTCATGGTTCCAGGCCCGGAGCACAAACGATTGGATGAATTTGTCGGAGAATGGGCCGTGAAGTCCGTCATGTGGATGGAACCAGGCGGGGAACCGATGGAGACGGTGGGAGAAGCGGTGAACCGGCTGATCCTGGGTGGGCGATACCTGTACAGTGAGTATACGTCCACGTTCATGGGCCAGCCGTTCAACGGTGTGGGTATTACCGGATATGACCGCTACAAGAAAAAGTATGTTTCCATCTGGGTGGACAATTTTTCCACGGGTATTTATGCTTCCGAGGGCAGTTATGCGCCGGATGCCAGCCCGGCGGAAGATTTCGGTACCCTGGATGATTTCATGACCGGCGCAAGGCTGAAAATGCGTCATGTGACCACGTTTATTGACACGGACACCCATCGGTTTGAAATGTACATGACCGGCGCGGACGGCAAAGAATTCAAGCAGATGGAAATGGTGTATTCCCGAAAAAAATAGCCCATCGGCATATGAGAATAGAAACATCTTTTTACTGATTTCCGTACCTGATCTGTAACCGGATGCGGATTACTGCATCCAAAACATCGGTAACATACACGCAATTCTACGTGGAAGGATAAGGAGAGAAAACAAATGAAACAGAAGTTGATTCCCATCGTGATGATGCTGCTGCTCGCAACGGGTGTTGCGCAGGCGGCCGAATACATGACCAGTGGCGTTGAAGCCGGCAAGTGGACCCAGGACCTGGATGCGGCGACCAGGTATGCGGCTGACAAGGACCTGCCCATGATGGTGATGTTTACCGGTTCCGACTGGTGCTACTGGTGCAAGCTCATGGACAAGGACGTATTCAGTGCGGAAACGTTCTTCAAATTTGCTGCGGACGAGCTGGTACTGGTTGCCATCAACTATCCCAAGGACAAGAGTCTGGTTCCGGAAGCATACCAGGCACGGAACAAGAAGCTGGGCGAACAGTTCAAGGTTCGCGGCGTACCCACCTATGTGATCCTGGGATCTGACGGGAAGACAGAACTGGGCCGGTTGAGTGCCGGTAAGGGCAAGACGCCGGAAAGCTTCATCAAGGAAGTCAAGGGTGTGATCGGCAACTGATCCGAATGAAGACTGTAACAACCGGGGGGGCGGTGTTCAAAATCCGTCCCCCTTTTCTATTCACCCTGACCAAGGAATGATGCAATGGACTGGATGATCAATTTACTGGAGCGTTTCTTTCGGGAAACGGTATTTCTGTTCAACGAAATGGCGATATACCTGTTGATCGGTTTCGGCCTGGCCGGACTGATTCATGCGTTTCTGCCACGGGAACGGATCGAGCGGGCGATCGGGAAACCCGGTGCCCTGGCATCCATCAAGTCCGCGTTGCTGGGCGTTCCACTGCCCCTGTGTTCCTGCGGTGTGGTCCCCACTGCCCTGTCCCTGCGTGATTCGGGGGCGACAAAAGGCGCGACGGTGTCCTTCCTGATCTCAACTCCCCAGACGGGCGTGGACAGCATTGCGGCGACCTGGAGTATGCTGGGGCCGGTGTTTGCCGTTTTCAGGCCCGTCGTTGCATTTGTGACCGGTGCACTGGGCGGATTTGTCACGGACGGGGTGGAAAAACACGAGAACGATGTTGTCCGGCCTGTTCAACAGCCGGTTCCGATTGTACGACCGTCATCTTCCCGGCTGATGGAAGCCCTGCGGTATGGATTCATTACCCTGCTGGGTGATATTGCCCGCTGGGTGCTGCTGGGTGTGCTGATCGGCGGGGCAATTGCCACGGCGCTGCCGGTTGATTTTTTTGAACGGTTCATCGGATCGCCCGTGCTCACCTATACGCTGGTGCTGGTTGCCAGTATCCCGATTTATGTCTGCGCCACCGGTTCCATTCCAGTTGCCATGGCATTGGTCATGAAGGGGATGTCACCGGGGGCGGCCTTCGTCTTTCTGATGGCAGGTCCGGCCACCAATGCGGCCAGTATCACGGTGATCTGGAAATCCCTGGGCCGCAGGGCCACCCTGATGTACCTGGTGGCCATTGTGGGCGGTGCGGTGGGCGGTGGGCTCGTATTCGATGCTTTTTTTGCCGGTTCGTTTACGGAATCCATGGCCCATCTCCATGGGGGAGATGGCTGGTTCGGCACAGTGAAAATCGCGGGTTCGGTGGTACTGGCCGTGCTGCTGCTGGTGGTTCTGGTACCGCGGAACAGGAAAAAAGATGAACAGGAAACGGTCCCTTCGGATGGAGATCTGCAATTCACAGTCAGTGGTATGACCTGCAACGGGTGCCGGGGACGGGTGTTGCAAACCGTCTTGTCGGTGGACGGAGTGACGGCGGCGGATGCGGACCTGGAAACGTCCGTTGTTTCCATTACCGGAACACCGGATCCGGACCAGCTGCGGGAGGCGTTGTCCGAAGCGGGCTATCCCATGACCTGAATGCAGCCTGCCATTGCGCACACGCGACCGGTGGTGCTATCATAAATCCAATCATGCAATGAATTTCATAACCGGAGGGCAGGGTGAAAATCCGTCAGTTTATTCCCAGGGAAAATGTACGGGTTGATTTTGAGGCCGCGGATAAGTCTGATTTTTTCCGGCAGGCCGTTCAGGCGATTTGTGAAAGCCGGCCCGATTTCGAGGCAGACCGGTTGTTACGATTGCTGGAAGAACGGGAAATGACCATGAGTACCGGTATCGGTCATGGCATTGCCATCCCCCATGTGATGTATGAAAAATGTTCGTCCCATGAAATCCATGTGTTCCGCCTGAAAGAACCGATCGATTTTGCGGCCCTGGACGGGAAGACGGTTTCCCTGATGATCCTGATGATCGGGGCGGAGTCACCCAGCAATATTGTGAATCTGCAGATCCTGGCCAAGCTGGCCCTGATGACCAAACGACGCGAATTTGTTCAATCCCTGCTGGCAGCAGCTGACGGGGATGAACTGTACGAGACCCTGATCCGCCATGACTGACGCACGACTGCTGGTCTGTATCATCGAAAAAGATGATCATCTGGATGATGTGCTGGAAGCCCTTGTTGAGGAGGGCATTACCGGGGCAACCATTCTGAACACCCGCGGTATGTTTGAATACCTGGCGGATGAAATCCCCCTGTTTGCCGGTTTCCGCAACCTGATCGAAGACCACAATCCCACCAACAAGATGGTGATGTCGGTGATCCGGGATGAGGATAAACTGAAACGGGCCATGGATACCATTGAATCGGTGTATGGCAGCTTCAGCGAGCCCAACTCCGGCATCATGTTCTCCCTCAATATCGGCAACCTGCGGGGCCTCAAGTTCTGACATGACCACCCGAATTCTCATTATCCTGGCCGTAATTCTCGCCTATTTCGGTGTCACACTTTTCTTCAAGCGCCGCCGTCTCTCGCTGTTCGTGGGCATGGAGTATGTGCTGCTGGGTTTTTTGCTGAGCAATCTGCCGTTTGACTGGATGTCCCTGAAGCCGCTGCTTTACCCGTTCCTGGGATGGATTGGCCTGTTGCTGGGCCTTCAGTTGAAACTGGAACATATGAAAGGCCTTTCCATGGCGTTCTATGTCAAGGTGGGTGTATTCACCGTTGGCTCTGTGGCGGGTATCGGGCTTCTCTATGGGCTGGCCTCCGAGGGTCGGAGCGAGACGATTACCGTTGCGCTGGCGCTCACTTCGGTGAGTTTTCGAACGGTGTCTCATTTTATTCCGTCCCGTGGCGGGGAAAACCGGCATGCCCTGTTTTTTATCAGTATCGTTCCGTTTTTTCTCCTGATCCTGGTGACCATGGTACATCTGTCCAGCCTGCCAGTGGAATCGGTTTTCCTGCTGCTGGCGGTAATCGTGGTTTTTGCCATTCTCAGCCGTTCCATTCTCCGCCTGGTGGAGGAGCGGGAGGGATTGGAACTGCTGGTACTGGGCCTGATTGTATTGTTGTCTGAAACCTGTGCCGTATTGGCGTTATCGCCGCTGGTTGTCTCCTTTTTCGTGGGTTTGTACGTGGCCAATTACAGTTCGGCCGGTGACCGCACCTTCCGGTCGGTATACGCGGACGAAAAGCCATTGACCATGATGTTCCTGATGCTGGTGGGGATGCTGTCGGGTATTTCCGGTGACCTGGAACTGTTGTTCAGTATTCTGCTGATGGTGTTGGCGGCGGGTGGTATCCGGTTCCTGCTCATCGGGCTTCCCTACTTCAACCTGCACCGGTTCCCGCCCTACTGGTTCCTGGCTCCGGGCAGCCTGGCCATTGCGGTGGCTGCAGATCACTGGGCCACCGGGTTGCCCGGCGCCGGTCAGGACTGGTTCCCGGCCCTGCTGCTGGCGGTCATGGTGCTGCAGTTCATTTCATCCAATTCCGGGGAGGATACCCCATGACCCCGAAACGGCTGCTGCTCATTGTCGCCAATATCGTTTTGTTGTCCCTGGCATTTGCACTGATCCTCCAGGGAGAGAAGCAGCAACTGGCCAGTCCGGCCATCAGTCCCTACCTGTCCCTGGGTTTCCTGATGGTCAGTGCCTACCTGATGGGATTGGCGGTGAAGGAATATGGCCTTCCGGCTTTGACCGGTTATCTGGCCGCCGGTATCCTGTATGGGCCGGCCTGTATGAATTATCTTTCCAGTGCCGATATCCACTCCCTGGAAATGATCAATGCCATTGCGTTGAGTTTCATTGCCATCACCGCCGGCGGTGAATTGCGGATGGCGAGCCTGAAAAAAAATGCCCGGGCCATCGGTCTGATTACCCTGTCCCACACCGTGGTGATCCTGGTGGGTTGCCTGGCAATCCTGGCCGGCTATTTTCTCTTGTTGCCACCCGCAAACGGCACCATGCGGCAATGGATGATGATGGCCATTCTGTTGGCCGTTGTGGCCGTGGCCAAGTCACCTGCGTCCACCATTGCAATCATCAACGAATGCCGGTCAAGGGGGCCGTTTACCGATATTGTCTTAGGGGTCACCATGGTGAAGGATGTGGTGGTGCTGATCCTGTTTGCGGTTGCCATGGCCATTGTTCGGGGGATCGATTCATCCACCATGGTGTCGATTGCATTCATGGGACACCTGATAGCGGAAATCCTGATCTCAATCGGCGCGGGGGTTGTTTTCGGTGTGTTGATGATCCTGTTCTACCGGTATGTGGCCCGGGAAGTGTCGGTGTTCATCGTGCTGGCATCTTTGGCTGCCCATGAACTGGCACTGTCCGTGGGGTTGGAGCATATGCTGATGTGCATGGTGGCCGGTTTTGTGGTCCAGAATTATTCCGCCCGGGGACCGTTGATGATTGAAGGGATTGAACGGAGCCAGCTGCCGATTTATGTGGTGTTCTTTTCCATTGCGGGTGCCGGTCTGGACTTCTCCCTGTTTGGCGGCGTCTGGCTCACCGTGCTGGTGTTCGTGGTTGTGCGAACCGCACTGGTATATGGATCCACCTGGCTGGGCACGCTGGGGACCGGCTGTCCGGATGCGGTGGGTCGGTATGCCTGGACGGGTTTTCTGACCAATGCCGGACTGACACTGTCTATCGTGATCGTGGTGGAGCAGGCATTTCCGGACTGGGGCCGGTCATTCAAGGCCATTGTGATATCCGTGATTGCCATTAACCAGATTCTGGGGCCCATTCTTTTCAAGATCGGCTTGACGCGCAGCGGCGAAAGCCGTGCCTGAACAGTCGTTTCAGGTCTTTTCTTGTGTTACAATCCAAAGCTGTACCGAACTGTGAAGGAGAGAGCGTTTGGGCATTGATATCCTGAACCCGATTCGCGGCGAATTGCGCCGCGTTGACAGCCTGATGGCAACCTACCTGAAAACGCCATACCAGGAAATCGGGCCGTTCAACGAACATACCCGGCGAAAAAGCGGGAAGAAGCTGCGTCCGGCCATTACCATTCTGTTTGGCCGGATGTGCGGGCTGGATGATGAGCGGACCCTGAAACTGGGTGCGTGCCTGGAATTGCTCCATACCTCAACGCTGATCCATGATGATGTGATTGACAACGCGGCCACCCGGCGGGGCCAGGAAACCCACAATGCCCTGTGGGACAATACTTTGACCGTTCTGTATGGTGATTTCGTGTTTTCTTCCGCCATGCAGCTGGCGGTGGAGCTGGGTGACCTGGAAGCGTTGCGGATGATTTCCGCATTGACCCGGGACCTGGTGACGGGTGAATTGCTCCAGCATGCCAATGGCTTTCAGTTTCCCCCTTCCCGGGAACGGTACGCGGAGATTATCCGGCTGAAGACCGCTGTCCTGTTCTCCGGATGTTGCGCGTTGCCGGTGGTGATGACGGGACAGGAAGAGCTGCGGGAACCGGCCGAAAAGATCGGGTCCAGTATCGGTACGGCATTCCAGATCATTGACGATTGTCTGGATTTCATGGCCGATGAGCGGCTGGGCAAACCCCGTCTCATTGACCTGGAAGAAGGGAAAGCAACACTCCCGGTTCTGCTGGCCCTGGAAAACGGGGACACAGCCATCCGGGAGATCGTGGCCCGTGTGTTTGAAGACCGGAAATTATCTGCGGAAGACGGGGAGAAACTCGTGGACGGGCTGGACCGTGGCGGATACCTGGAAGCGGCATTGGATGATGCCAGGCAGGTGATCCGGGAGATTCGGGCCGACCTGGACCGGTTCCCGTCGGGCCGATACCGGGAAACGTTCCGGAAAGTCTGTGATTTCATCATAGACAGGGAGTTTTAGATGCAGGCACCCGGCACTGCCACACCCGAAGAACGAAAGCTCTGGGAACAGCTGGACCCGGACAGACTGCCCGGTCATGTGGCCATTATCATGGACGGTAACGGCCGGTGGGCGTGTTCGCGGAAACTGAGCCGGGTCAAAGGGCACAAGGCCGGCGTTCGTGCCATTCGTCGCGCGGTGGACAATGTGCTTCACCTGGGGCTGAATGCCATCACCATCTACGCGTTTTCAACAGAAAACTGGGGACGTCCCGATTTTGAAGTGTCCGTGTTGATGACGCTGTTGCGACAGTTTGTCCGGATTGAACGGGATCGGCTCATGGAAAAGAATGTCCGGCTCCGGGTGCTGGGTGACCTGTCCAGGCTGCCGGCCCCTGTCCGGTCCGCGGTAGAGCAGATTATCGAAGACACCAGCGGAAATACCCGCCTGGATTTCAATATTGCCATCAACTATGGCGGCCGTGACGAGATTCTCCGTGCCGTCCGGTCCCTGGTGAGCAGGGGGCTGCGCCCGGAAGAGGTTACCGAAGCAGCGCTGGCAGGTGAACTGTACACCCGTGGCCAGTCCGATCCGGACCTGTTGATCCGGACTTCGGGAGAGCTCAGGATCAGCAATTTTCTGTTGTGGCAACTGGCCTATACCGAATTGTATTTTACCGATGTCTACTGGCCGGATTTTGATACCGGCGAAATGTTGACCGCATTGATCAATTATCAGCAGCGAACCCGCCGTTTTGGAGGCGTTGATGGCGATTAAGCTCCGTTCCTTTCTGATTCGGGCTGCAACGACTGTGGTATTCCTGCCGCTGTTTTTCATCGTTGTGGAGTATCTGAACCCGTACTGGTTTGCCGGGCTCATCAGCATTGTGGCGCTGCTTGCCACATTGGAATTGAAGAACCTGGTGACCCATGCCGGATCGTCCTTCTACTTTGTGCCGGCCGCACTCCTGGTCCTGGCCATGATCGGTCTGCGGATCTGGCCGGTCGTGCCATTTGAAACGGTGCTTGTCGCAGGATTCGTGTTGATCATGCTGTGGTCGTTGCTGGCGGACGGCAGGGTGGATACGGCTCTTGGCGGTGCGGCTCATACTGTGCTGGCTGCACTGGCCATGGGATTGTCGCTTTCCGCAATGGTTGCGTTGAAACTGCTGGACCTTCATGCCGACGGTTCTCCCGGAATGGGTGCGGATGCGGTGTTCACCCTGTTCCTGGTGATCTGGATGGGTGACTCCGGTGCCTACATCTTCGGTTCGCTGCTGGGCAGACACAAACTGGCCCCCACCATCAGCCCCAACAAGTCGGTGGAAGGCGCGGTGTTCAACGTGATATTCAATGTTCTGGGTGCTGTGATCGCCAAATCGTGGTTCTTCCAGGGACTGACCTGGACGGACGTACTGGTCATCGGTTTCGTGGTGGGCGGTGTGGGCATGCTGGGTGACCTGCTGGAATCGCTGTGGAAGCGGAAGGCCGCCATCAAGGACAGCGCCGGACTGATTCCCGGTCATGGGGGGCTGCTGGATCGCCTGGATTCGTTCATACTCAGCGCACCGCTGCTGTATGCATATTGCCGGTATTTCTTACTGCCATGAACCAGGTCAATATTCTGGGGTCCACCGGTTCCATCGGGACCAGTACCCTTCGCATCATGTCCCGGTATCCTGACACGTTTCGGCCCGGTTTGCTGCTGGCAGGCGCGAATCTCACGCGCTTGAAGGAGCAGGTGGAACAGTTCCGTCCCCGCTATGTGTCCATCGCGGAACCGGCACACGAAAATGAACTGAAGACGTTTGTCTCGGAATACCCGGAAACCACCTTTCTGCCGGTAGAAGAAGCCATGACGGTGAATTGCGATATTGCCGTGTCCGCCATTGTGGGGACGGCCGGACTGGTGCCGACCTGGCACGCCATTCATCATGCGGATCGGGTTGCCCTGGCCAACAAGGAAACCCTGGTGGCCGGCGGTGAGCAGGTGATGGCCGCATGCGCCAAACAGGGAACGGAGCTGGTTCCGGTGGACAGCGAACACAGTGCGGTCCACCAGGCCTTACGTTCCGGATCACGGGATGAGGTGGCACAGATTGTGTTGACCGCTTCCGGTGGTCCGTTCAGGGGGCTTTCGGCGGCCGATGTGGCGGGAAAGACGGCTGCGGACGCCCTGCGCCATCCCACCTGGAACATGGGAGACAAGGTGACCATTGATTCCGCCACCCTGATGAACAAGGGGCTGGAAGTCATTGAAGCCCGGTTCCTGTTTGACGTGGAGTATGACCGGATCACGGTGAAGGTCCATCCCCAGTCCATTGTCCATTCCATGGTCTGTTTCCGGGATGGCTCGCTGATGGCCCAACTGGGGGTCACCGATATGCAGCTGCCCATCCTCTATGCACTGACCTATCCGGACCGGCTGGCCGCGGTAACGCTTCAGCTGAACCTGGGAGGCAGCTTTTCGTACGAATTCATGGATCCGGATGTGGATGTGTTCAAGTGCCTGTCGCTGGCCTACCGGGCCGGACGGGGGAGCCAGGTGGATCGGATCACGCTGAACGCGGCCAATGAAATTGCCGTGTCGGCATTCCTGGCAGGCCGGATATCCTTCCCCGGGATCGCTGATTTTGTGGAACATATGCTGGAAAAAGTCAACGAACCTGCGCCCCAAAGCGTGGCGGACGTTGCTGAACTGGATAAGCAGATAAAAAAACTCGCACAACTGGAGGTATCAGGTGGGTCTTTTTGACATACCGTACATGGGCAATATCGTTGCCATGATCATCATGCTTGGGGTGCTGATTGTGATTCATGAACTGGGTCATTTTGCGGCAGCCAAGTGGTTCGGCGTTACAGTCAAAACATTTTCCGTGGGCTTCGGGAAGAAGCTTTTCGGGATCACGCGCGGGGACACGGAGTATCGGCTTTCCCTGATCCCGCTGGGCGGATATGTGGCGCTGCTGGGGGAAGAAGGAGAAGAAGGGGATCCCGATGATCCCGGTAACTTCAACAACAAGTCACGGTGGCAGCGGTTCGTGATCCTGATCATGGGTGCCACGTTGAACCTGGTGCTGGCCTATGCCCTGTTTTCCGTGGTGAACATGTTCCAGCGGGCGGAACCCTTGTGGCGGAGCAGTGCACCCGTGGTGGGCTATGTGGATCCGTCATCCCCGGCGTTTGTCGCCGACATGAAAAGCGGGGACCAGATTGTGTCCTTCAATGGGGAACGGCTGAAGACCTGGGACGAATTCCAGTTGAAGGTGGTGACCAACCCGGACCAGGAAGTCCAGCTGGTGGTGGAACGGGATGGCCGTCTGGTTACCCTGGAGCCCCGGCTGATTGCCAAGGGACGGGATGATGCCGGTTTCCTTGGGGCGTTGCCGTTGGAACAGGTCCGGATCGCCCAGGTGAACCCCGGCTCTCCTGCGGATGAAGCCGGATTGCAGGTGGGTGACCTGGTGACGATGTTGGAAGGAAAATCCATTGTGCGGGGCCTGGACCAGTTCATCCCCATGATTCAAAAGTCGGAGAAGCCCGCGTTGGAATTCACGGTGAACCGGAACGGCACTGAATTGACGTTGGCGATTGCCCCGGAAGGGAGTACCGGCAGTCGATCCATTGGTGTCCGTGTTGAGGTTCCCTACCGGTATGTGAAGCTGGGCGCGGGAGCAGCGTTTATTCAGGGTGCGGATGACATGAAGCGGTTTACGGCCCTCACGTTTGATGTTCTGGGCAAACTGTTGACCGGTCGGTTGTCTCTGAAGAGTATTTCGGGGCCGGTGGACATTGCACGAATTTCCGGCGAAGCGGCCCGTGCCGGGTTCATCTCCTACCTGTACATCATGGCCCTGATCTCCCTCCAACTGGGCATTTTCAACCTGTTGCCCATCCCCATGCTGGACGGCGGTCTGATCACCATTCTGGGATTTGAGGCGATCCGGCGAAAAGACCTGTCCACGCAATTGAAGGAGCGGATCACCACGGTGGGATTTGTCCTGCTGGTGACGTTGATGGTGGTGGTCATTATCAGTGACATTCTGAAGAATCTCGGCTGACGCAGACGGGAGGCAATGTGGGCAGCAAACGGGTGATCCGGCTGGGCGGCATCCCCATCGGGGGCGGCAGGCCCATACCGGTCCAGACCATGACCAAAACTGACACTCGTGATGTGGCGGCCACGGTGCGCCAATTGACTGAAATTGCAGCCGCCGGATGCGACATTGTCCGGATTGCTGTTCCCGATGCGGAAGCCGCCGCGGCCCTGGTCCGGATCATACCGGAATCATCCATGCCGGTGGTGGCTGATATCCATTTTGATTATCGGTTGGCGTTGGCTGCCCTGGAAGCCGGTGTCCATGGTCTGCGGATCAATCCGGGCAACATCGGCAGTGAAGACCGGGTGCGGGAAGTGGTGGCCGCGGCTGCCGGTGCCAATGTCCCCATCCGTATCGGTGTCAATGCCGGTTCACTGGAGAAGGACCTGCTGGAAAAACGGGGCGCCACGCCGGAAGCCATGGTGGAAAGTGCGGCCCGCCATATTGCCATCCTGGAAAAGCTGAACTTCCAGGCCATCAAGGTATCCCTGAAAGCATCGGACGTGGAACGGACGGTGGATGCCTGCCGTCTCTTTGCACAGAAGTTTGATTATCCCCAGCATATCGGGGTGACCGAAGCCGGTACGCCGGGCGTGGGGTTGGTGAAGTCCGAAATCGGTATCGGCACCCTGCTGCTGGATGGCATCGGGGACACCATCCGGGTATCGCTGACGGGTGACCCGGTGGCGGAAGTCACGGCCGGACGCCGGATCCTTCGGGCACTGGATATGCTGCCTGATATGCCCCGATTCATTTCCTGCCCCACCTGCGGGCGATTGTCGTTTGATATCCGCACCTACGCGCCATTGATTGAGGCCGAGGTGGAAAAGCTGGGCGGCGGCATCACGGTTGCGGTGATGGGTTGCGCGGTCAACGGACCGGGAGAAGCCCGGGAAGCGGACGTGGCCTTGTGCGGCGGACCCGGGTATGCGGCGATTTACCGGAAGGGACGCCTGGTGTGCAAGGTCAACGAGTCGGAACTGATGGAACGGTTCATGGCAATTGTTCGTGAAGTGAAACTGGAGCAGACCGGCGTCGAATAGGGACTATTTTTCCGGAAGCGGGGCCGGTTGTGGTCCCGGCTTGCCCACGAACCGCAGAATCATCCAGAGCGCAATTCCCCCCAACGGATAGAGAATCCACACCGACAGTTGGAATTTCATCAGCAGGTATCCCAGTACGATGGAGACACCACCGGTGGTCAGGGCATAGGGAATCTGTGTGCGGACATGTTCCACGTGGTCGCAGGCGGATGCCATGGATGACATGATGGTGGTGTCCGATATGGGGGAACAATGGTCGCCGAACACTGCCCCGGACAATACCGCTGCCACCGTTGGAAAAAGGAACGGGCTGCCGATGACCACTGGCACCAGGAGCGGATAGGTAATGGCCATGGTTCCCCAGGATGTACCGGTGGCAAAGCTCATGGCGGCTGCAACCAGGAAAGTGAGCAGCGGAATGAGCCAGAAGGGTACGCGGGTAGACACCAGGGACAGGATAAAGTCCGCGGTATGCAGCTGGGAACAGATACTGCTGAGACTCCAGGCCAGGCACAGGATGATGACCGCCATCATCATGGATTTCAGTCCTTCCACCCAGTATTCCAGGGTTGCCGAAACGGTGAGGCGGCGCGTGACCACGGACAGGATACCAGCCATGGCACAACCGCCGGCAGATCCCCAGATCAGTGCGGCAAAACTGTCCGATCCGGAGAAGATTTCCCGTAGACTCCAGTTACCGGAAAAGCCGGTATGAAAAATCCCCCACAATGTCACCACGACCACGGTCAGAATGGGAATGAATGCCATCCATGCACTGCTGGGACTGGCAATGTTCACGTCCATTGTGCCGGACATTTTTGCCGGTCCCTCGGTGGCCGCAGCGGCTTTTTCTTCGGCCCGGAGCATGGGGCCGAAATCACGGCCGGAAATGGCCAGCAGGAACCCGAATATCAACGTGAAGATGGGGTAAAACAGGTAGGGAATAGAATAGATAAACGCGGAATAGCCGTCCACTTCCATACCCCTTGTTGAGAAAACGTCGTTGAGGACACCCACTTCAAATCCGATCCAGGTGCTGATAATGGCAATGCTGGCTACCGGTGCGGCAGTGGAGTCCACGAAAAAGGCCAGTTTTTCCCGGCTCAGCCGATAGCGATCGGTCAATGGACGCATGGTGTTGCCAACAATCAGGGTATTGGCATAATCGTCGAAGAAAATAGCACATCCCAGGAACCAGCAGGAAATCTGGACGCCCCGCCGGTTCTTGATCCGTGGTGTGACCGCACGGACAATGGCCGAGGTGCCCCCGTTGGCGGAAATGATGCCCACCATTCCCCCCAGCAGGAGGCTGAACACGATGATGGAGATATGGTCCTTGTCCGCGATAGCGGCGGGAATGGTATCGGACAGACTGGTCAGGATTGACGGTAAAAAATCATAACCGTTGCCGATAAACACACCCAGCCAGACCCCCATCAGCAGGGACAGAATGACCTGTCGGAACAGGAGTGCGAACAGGATAGCCACCAGTGGCGGCAGAATGGACAAAAAGGCCGGAATGACCCGGAACCGGGTCTCAACACCGGTTTCATCGACCAGGATGCCGGTTCCCGATGCCCGGAAAACAACCGTTTCACCCTTGACCTGGAACTCCGGTGCGGCTTGAATGCTGGACGCAGTTACCTTCACGGGGATGTGGGTAAGAAAGATACGATCCCCTGCCTGGGCCATTGCCGGCAGGCAGAGGATCGTGATCAGAATCAGGTTTCGAATCGGCCGGGAAGATAAATTCATGACCGGTTGACGTCAGCTGGGATCTTCCGTTTTTTCCGGGTCCGCTTCCGCCTTGACCATGCCCAGTTTTTCCCGAATCTTCAATTCCAGTTCATCGCAGATGTCAGTGTTTTCTTTGAGGAAAGACTTGACGTTTTCCCGTCCCTGGCCCAGGCGGTTTTTACCGTAGGAGAACCAGGATCCGCTTTTTTCCACAATATCCATGTCGACGGCATAATCGAGAATTTCCCCTTCTCGGGAAACGCCGGTGCCGAACATCAGGTCAAACTGGACCTGCTTGAAGGGTGGCGCGACCTTGTTCTTGACCACTTTCACCCGTACCCGGTTCCCCACCGAATCTTCCCCTTCCTTGAGGGTGGATATCCGACGAATCTCCAGTCGTACCGAGGAGTAGAACTTCAGGGCGTTGCCCCCGGTGGTGGTTTCGTTGCTGCCGTACATGACACCGATCTTCTGGCGAATCTGGTTGATGAACACCAGTACGGACTTGGACTTGGAAATGACGCCGGCCAGTTTCCGCAAGGCATGGGACATCAGGCGGGCCTGGAGGCCGACCTGGGTTTCGCCCATTTCGCCTTCCAGTTCGTTCTTGGGCACCAGGGCGGCCACCGAGTCCACCACCAGCATATCCACCGCACCGGAACGAATCAGCATTTCGGCAATGTCCAATGCCTGTTCGCCATAATCGGGCTGGGATACCAGGAGATTGTCCACATCTACGCCCACTTTTTTTGCATATTCGGGGTCCAGTGCATGCTCGGCGTCGATGAATGCCGCCATGCCGCCCTGTTTCTGTGCCTGGGCGATCATGTGCAGGGTGAGGGTGGTTTTCCCTCCGGATTCCGGTCCGTATACTTCAACGATTCTGCCCCGTGGCACACCGCCCACACCCAGGGCATGATCCAAGCCGATGGAACCAGTGGGAATTGAAGCAACATTCAGCACATCCTTGGAACCGAGCCGCATGATGGACCCTTTTCCGAAGTTCCGTTCGATCTGTGTCAGGGCCAGGTCCAGTGCTTTGTCCCGATTCTGGCTCTTTCCGTTCTGGGAAGCCATAGCATCTCCTTTAGCGATTGTGTGATGGCGTTATTGTACGATGGGACGGCCGGGTTGTCACCCGGTTATCATCAGGAACCCAGTCTTGCGGCCACGTCACGGAAGTCCGGCGCCATCTTGTGCACCTTTTCAAAGTAGGGACGGGCGCGGTCCGGGTGGCCGGTATCATGGAGAACGCGACCGGCTTCATAGAGGAGCGGTTTTTCGTCGCGGTCGGACTCGCGTGCCCGTGTGGCACCGCTGTCCAGCCATTCAATGGCTCTGTCGATTTCACCGATTTCTTCATAAACCGTGGCGATCATGAAGCAGCAGTCCAGGTATCGATGGTCATCATGGGAAGCCTTGGCAAATTCTTCAACTGCCTCGTGGGCGAGTCCCATTTCCTTGTATGCAATCCCCAGGTTGTAGTGGGTTTCAAAGTCTTCTTTGTCGATCTGTTCTTCCACACCCTGCTTGAACTCCTGGAACAGCTCGTCAACAGACTTGAGCTGTTCCTTGGCCTGTTTGTCGGTAAGTTCGGTATTATCCGCAAACATATCCATGTCCGCGCCGAATTCCGCCTGGAGATCCAGGAACTGGTCTTCGATGGCCGATTCCAGTTCGGTATCGTCTCCGGCAACGCTTTCTCCTGCAACCATCTGTGCCGCATCCAGTTCCCGGCGAAGCCGAGTCAGTTCGGGATGTCCGGGATGATCCAATTCCAGGGTCTGCAGCATATCACGGGCTTCATTGAACATGTTCTGGGACAGGTAGAAGTCGATCTCCTGGATTTCGTCACTGAGATCGGCACTTTCCTTTGGTGCTGCCGGTTCCGGTCTGGGCCGGGGTTCGCCCAGGTCCAGTTCCATGTCCTGCAGGTCGGGTATGGCACTATCCTCCATGGAACCCGGTTCCAGGATCACACTGTCATCATCACTGAGGTCCAGTTCCAGTTCATTGGTGCCGGACAGGTCTTCCGTTGCATGGTCTGCAGAATCTGCCGAGAGGCGAGAGGTGTCAAATGGCTGTTCCGCGGCTACGTCTACCGTCTGGAATCCGGCTTCATCTGCTATGTCCAGTTCCAGGTCTGTTTCGTCTGCAGACAGGTCAAGGGAAATGCTGTCCTCTTCGGCGACGCTTTCCCCGAACAGCATTTCTTCCGCCACGGATTCGGATTCGCCGTCCGCGATGGCAAAGCCGCTGACATCAGAAGGGTCAATTTCCACGGACTCATCGGAAGCCGACGGTTGGGCAGATAGTTCCAGGTTGTCCAGGTTGAGCATGACATCGGATTCTTCAAAGCTTTCACTGGTGTCCCGGGCATTGCTCATCATCTTGCGCAGGTATGTGCTGGAGCCCGGCAGCATTTTGTCGGATTTGTCCAGGTAGGTTTCGGCCTTGGCAAACTCCTGCTTGCGGATATACGCTTCCGCCACGTTCAGCAGACTCTTGGATGCCTTGGCGATTTCGCCCTTGTCCATGCACATGCGGGAGAACATTTTGTTGGCTTTGATGTCAAACGGATTTTCCGACAGCAGACCTTCCAGCAGCCGGTAGGCTTTCTTCTTGAGACCATACTCAATATACATTTCCGCTTCGGCGACGGTCCCCTTCTGGCGGGTCTTGGCGTCTTCCAGGTCCATGTCTTCGATAACGGGTTTGGGCGGTTCAGCTTTCAATACTTCACCGGAGTCGATGGATTCCACGGATTCCAGGTCGGCGGACCGGGCTTCATCCATGTCTTCCGCCGCGAAGGAACTGCCCAGATCCTGCAATGCGGACTTGTAGTCATAGTTCATGGGGTCCAGCTGTGACAATTGTTTGAATGCCTTTTCCGCCCCGGTAATGTTGCCGTCCATTTTGTATGCGTTCGCCAGTTTTTCCAGGGATGCGATGAGAAAGACCTTTTCGCCGGTCTTTTCATGGAGAATGACCAGTTTCTGGAGGGCGGGGGCGAAGTGGGGTGCGGCTTCGGAAAATTCCCGCAGGATATCGCCTGCCGTGGTGAATTCCTCGTTTCGCATGTTCAATTCAACCACGGGCAGAATGGCTTTCCATGCCTTGGTGATGCGCCCGTTTTCCAGCTCCTTTGCCATGAGTTCATGGAGGGCCTTGTCCCGGGTGCTGTCCATCTGGAATACCTGGAGCAGAACCTTCTGGGCACCGTCATAGTCCTTGCGTTCCATCTTGATGCTGCCCAGCATCTCCATGATCATGGGGTTGCGTGTGAAGGTGCCCGCGGCCCTGTTCAATACCTGTTCGGCGCCGTCCAGGTTGCCCTTGAGCATCATGATTCGCGCCAGGTTCAGGTCGATGGCGGGATCCGGAATTTCCAGTTTGCGGGTCTGCATGAGAACCTTTTCGGCACCGTCCAGGTCCCCTTTTTCCCGCAGGGTCTTGCTGAGTGAGATCATCTGTTCCACCGCTTCCTGCTGCAGACCCTCGGTGACGAACAATTCAGCCAGTTTCAACCGGGACTGGACGTTGTCCGGGTCCATGTCCACGATTTTCCGGTAGGATTCCAGCGCCCGTTTGGTCAGGCCGTCTTTGCGGTATTTCTCGGCAATGGCCAGGTATTGACGCTTGGCTTCGTGGTGGAGTCCTTCCTGGATGTAGACATCTGCCAGTTGTTCCAGGGCACGGACATTGCCGTCATCCATGCGGAGAATCTTCTTCAGGATAGCGATGGCCTTGGTGAGAAATCCTTCGGTGATGTAGTAATCGACACTTTTCTGAAAATACTCGATGGCACTTTCCCGGTTCCCCATCTGTGCAAACAGGTCACCGATCTTGTTGTAAACGTTGACCAGGTTTACGTCGTCAGGGTTCGACTGGGCATACCGGAGCAATTCATCAATTGCCGGCTTCAATTTGTTTTGTCGAATGTACTTGTCGGCCTTTTCCAGGGCCTTACTTTTCTTTACGGCCATTTACACCCATCCCAGGAGATAGCAGGTTCGACTATAGCACAGCGGATGATTCCGGTCAAAGGAATTCAGGGGCTAAACCCGTGTCAACTCGAGTGTTTGCCCGGCTTTCGGATGTCGGGAGCAATGCGGCATAGCGGGGCCAGTTTTCGGAACTGTTCCGGTTGCGGTTCGTCCAGTTTGTGGATCAGGTCAGCAAAAATAGTGTGGTTTTTCGGAAGCCGGATGGTTCCGCCATGGGCCAGCAGCAGTGTCCGGACAGGAAGAGTCTGCAACCGCAGCAGGGAGTCCCGCATCCGATCCGGGAATGGAACGGGGAAGGGCAGGAGATACCGGTTGTTTCGGCGGATGGTGATGTCACCGGCGTACAGGGTCCCGCTGTTCCGGTGATAGAACCCCATGTCATGGGCGGTGTGCCCGGGAATGGCAATGGCGGTCCAGTCCGGAAAACCCGGGAGCGGATCGCCATCGGCAAGGAGAATATCCGGACGCAATCGCCTGGGATAGAAGACGCATTCCAGCTTTCGTCCATTGCGCCAGGCGGAATACTGAGCCAGCAGAATGTCCACCTTGTGCTGGGTGGCACCGGCAAGGCCCCGATACCATCTGTCCGCCAGATGGGGCGCCGTGACGTTCACGCCCAGTTTTTGCCGCATCCGGCCGGCGCTCCCGGCGTGGTCCGGGTGCATGTGGCTGACACAGACCAGTTCCAGCTGGTCGGCGGGAATCCGGTTGTCATCCAGGAATGCATGCACCCGCTCACTGTCCCTGCGGCATCCCCCGTCCAGGAGAAAGGCCCGGTCACCATATCGCACCAGGTGCAGGGTGGTCAGGTATCCGGCAATTTCCACCAAAGTGAATGAGGGTTCATTCATGTTCACAAGGATAGCAGAATTATAGCAATCCCGCTAAGAAATCTGGACTCAGGGACGAATCACCGGCAGGGTGTACCGCTGACCGTCCGCAAACACCAGGTTGACCTGGTAATGGGTCATGCCCGCGGAAACCGAGCCGTTGTCCTGGAAATACAGATCCAGGTCCAGCGTTCCGCCCACGTGGTAGAAAGATATGGCACCGTCCGGTTGATTCTGACGGAGCCCGTCCTTGATAACAGCCAGTGCCCACCCGGTGTTGCCCGGATCGGTATCCCAGAGTGAGGGGAAGCCATCAGTATTGACCACTTCAATGGTCTGTATCGTCCCGGCGGGTACCGGAACGGAGAGCTTGACAAATACATCAGGGAAGCCGTCGGGTTTGAACACGGCGGCCTGGGAGACAAAATCCACCAGGGACTGTGCCGCCACCAGCGTGGCACCTGTGGAAACTGCGGTGGTACCGGTTGTCCCGGTAACGGTGGGCGGTTCGGGGATGGCGACGGTCATTGCCCCGGGCTCAAATGTCATTTCCGGTCCATGGGGCGGGGTGACGGCCAGTTGAAGGGCAACCCGGTCTTCCGCCTGGAAATAATCCACCTGGATGGTGTGGTTCCCTTCGTCCAGGTGAATGGTCCGGGCCCGGGTCCGCGGGGCATGCATGCCGCCGTTGTCAATGACCAGCGCCCCATCAATATACAGCATGGCACCGTCATCCGCGCGGAGCGAGAACCGGTAACTGCCGGGTACCGGTACCGAGAATTCGGCTGAATAGCGGATGGCAAAATATTCGCTGCGTTCGGTCAAAAACGGGAATCCGCCTTTCCAGCGCATGTCCCGTACATCCAGTGAATTGGTATAAAGTGTCCCCAGTGAGTGCCGCATCCGGCCCATGTTTTCCACGCGGAAGTTCCGGTCCACCGCGTACAATTCCCCGGCAAACTTGTAGTGGCTGCCGAAGATGGAACCGAATGGGCCGTCCCCCCGTCCCAGGGGGAGATCCGGCCGGAAGTGCACATAGCTGCCATAGGGCGGGTCCACCCGGAGTTCCAGTGCGACGTCATACCGGGGGCCCTGAAAATAGTCCACCCGGATGTCATGCACGCCGGGACTCAAACGGACCTTTTCCTTTCGCTGTTTCGCGGAATGAGCACCGTCGTTGTCGATAATTTTCTTTCCGTCAATGTACAGGATGGAGCCGTCATCCGACCGGAGTTTGAACCGGTAGGTGCCTTCATCCAGCACGGTGAACTTTGCGGTATACCGGATGGCAAACCACTCGAAGCGGTCGGTAATGCCCGGGAACCCCTCCCGGAAGTCGGTCTTGGGGACATTCAATTCACTGGTGTAAATCACGCCCACGGGATTCTGCCACTTTACCTGTCGCAGATTTTGCGTACCGGCCGGGATATGGAATATCTCACCCCTGAATCCCTTTTCAATCCGGTCCTTGGTGCCGAACCGTGCTTTTTCCCTGGCTGTACCGGGGCAGATTCCCCCGGCAATCAACAGCATGACCAAGATGGACAGGCATTTCATTGTGGTGCTTCTGGATATGATTTGACGCATTTCCGTTCTCCTGAATATGGATTTTTCTGGCATTCTGGACCCATTATATCGGATTTCCGGGGTCTGCAGAACCGGTTCTGTTTTGCCGGCAGATCCATGTGAAATTGGGGTACAAAATCATCTTGAAATCCCATGTTGATATGATAGACTTCCTTCTGCACCAGCAGGTGCCCAGGTAGCTCAGTTGGTAGAGCAGCGGACTGAAAATCCGCGTGTCGGCGGTTCAACTCCGTCCCTGGGCACCATTTTTTTGTGCCTGTTCCAGATTGTGCAGGAAGAATTCCCCGTTGGCCACCGATCCCCCTGCCGCGCCTTTCACAATATTGTTTACCAGCAGCACAAAACCGACCTGACCGTTTTGCTCCCGCAACCGTCCGGTGAAAACCGGCATACCGGGTGGTGTCCCGGCAAAACTGTTCCTTGGCTGGGGCATGTCCGGGCCTTCCAGGTAGATGACCGGTCGCCCGGGCATGGACACCAGGTCCGGGCCGGTATGGGACGCCCAGGCTTCACGGACCGCCGTCGCCGTTACCGGTTCACGGAATCTTACCCATACCGTTTCCAGGTGTCCGAACCGGACAGGCACCCGGACGGTAGTGACAAATGTACGGACGGGATGGCCCAGGATCTTGTCCAGTTCCCATGCAATTTTTTCCTCTTCATTGGCGATGAACGGAATGGCATTGTCCGGGATGTCCAACGCGCTCAGTCCCGGATAGCCCGCCCCGGAGATGGATTGACAGGTGGACACATGGATCTCTTCAATCCCCATGGGCCGCAGGGGGGCCAACGCAGTGGCGAGACCGGTTGCGGCGCAATTGGCGTTGGTGACCACGAACCCCGTTTCCGGCCAGCCCTGCTTGTAAATCAATGACAGGGACCCCGGATTCACGTCCGGAATCAGGATGGGCACTTGCGCATGACGCCGCATGGCCCCGGCATTGGAAAAAACGGCGATGCCGCCCGCTGCCAGTTCAGGTTCAACAATGGCGGCCTGGTCGGCCGGGAGTGCGCTGAACACGATGGGTGTTCGGGTTGCCGTCAGCCGTTCTGGATCGACCGGTTCCAGTTTGCGGTTTCGCACCGAATCCGGCAGGGCCATGGGCAACTGCCAGCGGCATGCTGCCTGGTAGGTCAGGCCTGCGCTGCGTTTCGAGGCACAAAGAGTTTCCAGTTGAAACCGGGGGTGGTTTGCCAGCAGGTGGACAAAGACCTGTCCCACCATGCCGGTGGCGCCCAGCACGGCAACGGGAATTCGTTCACCGGATACAAGCATCCGGTTGATGTGTTCTGCATGATTCATGTGGGTTCTCCAGCAAGGATGAGTCAGGTTGTGGATACCAGGGTCAACAGGGCCCGGGTATCTTCACTGCTGTCCTGGGTGAAAATATGGATGCCCGGCACCCCGTATTCCAACAGCTTCTGCACCAGGTCCGCCGCATGGGCGATTCCCGCGTCAAACGCAGCCTGCTTCGTGGGTGCGTCTTCAATGGCGTTGACCAGGGCTGTCGGCATGTTGACATAGAACCGGCCCGGGATCTGCCGGATCTGCCCGGAGCGGGTGATGGGCTTGATACCGGGAATGATGGGGACATGGATGCCGGCTGCCCGTGCCTGTTCCACAAAATGCCGATACAGATCAAAATCGAAGAACATCTGGGTGATGATGAACTGGGCGCCGCAATCCACCTTGTGTTTCAGATATTGGAGATCCTTGTCCAGGTTGGCGGATTCCGGGTGCTTCTCCGGGTAGGCCGCCACCCCGATGCAGAAGTCGGTGGGGACCGGGTTTTCCAGTTCCTCCAGGTATTCCCCCCGGTTCATGGATGCGATCTGACTGACCAGTTGGTGGGCATAGCGGTGTCCCTCCTTTTCCGGGACAAACCGGGTGTGTCCCGGCGCGGGATCGCCGCGCAAGGCCAGGATGTTTTTCATCCCCAGGAAATGGAGATCGATCAGGGCATCTTCCGTTTCAAACCGGTCAAACCCGCCGCAAATCAGGTGGGGAATGGTGGCAATGCCGAAATGGTTTTTGATGGCAGCCGAAATGCCCACGGTGCCGGGCTTCTTGCGCTTGGGACGCCGGACAATGGTATCCCCCACCTCTTCATAGACCACGTGGGGCTGGTGAAAGGTGACATTGATGAACTTCGGGTTGAAATGTGCCAGGTCGTCGATCACCCGGAACAGGTCATCCACGCTCCGACCCCGATCGGGGGGTGTGATTTCCAGCGAGAATATGGGGCCGTTGCTTTCCGCAAGGGCGTCCGTCAATTTCAAAAATTTCATTGGGTCACCTCCGTGCCGCTTCTGCGGGTCTGCCTGGCCAGCCGGATCGTTTCCATCCAACGGTCTACAACCGCATGTCGATGTGAAAGCCACTCCATGCGGGGATTGTCCGGGTCCATGCCCACCGGTTTATCCACGTCGGTTCGTCCGGCCGAGAGGTCCCGGTGATATTCCATGGCAATCCGTTCAGCGGGATATTCCATATGACCCAGGTGACCCAGCAGCAACCGGTCCGGGCTTTCCACGATGAACGGGCCGCAATCGGTGCTGTCCGCGATCAGTGTGGCCGTGCCGTTTGACACAGCTTTTTCTGTTGAACGGCGGTCCAGTCCCGCGAACCGGCTCTGGGCGCAGACGAACGTCCCATCCGGGTTGCCCGAGACGTTGACAGTATGTGATGCTGCCGGAAACACCCCGAAGCACTTTGTTTGGTAGAACTCCGGCGCGATGCCCATCCGGTGGGCAACCACCATGCCGCCCCAGCAGATCCCCATTACGGGGATCCCGTGAGCGGCTGCCGAATCCAGAATAGTGGTCAATTCCGGCCAGTACCGGACATGGTCATAGGGCAGGTGCTCCACCGGCGCCCCGGTCAAAACCAGGCCGTCCAGCTGTTCCGGCCGTACCTGTTGCCAGGTTCGATACGGTTCCATGTGGCTTTTGGGTGTGCTGCTGTATCCATGGGTGGCCAGTTTCAACCACCGGGGATGGACATCCGGTTTGCTGCAGAACGTATCCAGCAGGTAAGGGACGTATTCATGGGCTTTGGGCATGATGTTCAGCATACCGATGGTGAGTGTCATGAATTCCCTCCGGACTGTTTCAGTGCCTGGTCAATATCCGAAATAATATCATGAATGTGCTCCAGGCCCACCGACAGGCGGACATAGTCGGGGGTAACCCCGGTGGCGGCCTGCTCTTCCGGTGTCAGTTGCTGGTGCGTGGTGGATGCCGGATGAATAACCAGGGACCGGGCATCCCCGATATTGGCCAGGTGGGACAGGAGCTGCACGTTGTTGATGAACCGTTTGCCAGCTTCCAGCCCGCCCTTGATCCCGAAACCCACCAATGCGCCCTGCCCGTTGGGGAGATATCGCTTGATCCGGTCATGATGGGGATGTCCGTCAAGTCCGGGATAAGTGACCCAGTCCACCGCCGGATGATATTCCAGGAACCTGGCCACTGACAGGGCATTATCGGAATGGCGCCGCATGCGTAAGGGTAGGGTTTCCAGGCCCTGGACAAAGAGAAAGGAATTGAACGGGCTCACCGCCGGGCCCAGATCCCGCAGCAGGCAGGCACGGAGACGGACAATGTAAGCCAGTTCACCGAATGCCTCGGCAAAGCAGACCCCGTGATAGCTGTCATCCGGCTGGCTCAGTTCGGGATAGCGGCCACAGGCCCAGTCAAACCGGCCGGCATCCACGATGACGCCGCCGATGGATGTGCCATGTCCCCCGATGAACTTGGTGGCGGAATACACCACGATGTCTGCACCGTGGTCAATGGGCTGCTGGAGGCAGGGGGTCAGGGCGGTATTGTCTACGATCAGGGGGATGCCCTTTTCATGGGCAATGTCCGCCAGTTCCCGGATTCGCACCACGTTGAGTCTGGGATTACCGATGGATTCGGTGTAGAGCAGCCGGGTATTGTCGGTAATGGCGGCGCGGATTTCGTCCAGGTCATCCGGATCCACAAACCGGGTGGTGATGCCCAGCCGTGCCAGCGTGTGCCGGAACAGGTTGTAGGTCCCCCCGTACAGGGCGTTGGTGGCCACAATCTCCTGGCCTGCCTGTGCAATACCGGTGACAGCCAGCGTAATGGCCGACTGGCCGGACGCGCAGGCCAGTGCGGCGGCCCCGCCGTCCATGGCGGCGATCCGCTGCTCAAATACGTCGGTGGTTGGATTGGACAGCCGGGTGTAAATGTGGCCGGCTTCTTTCAGTTCAAACAGGTTGGACGCATGTTCGGTGTTCTTGAACACGTAGGATGTGGTCTGGTGGATGGGGACGGCACGGGAGCCGGTGGGGTCCACCTCATACCCCGCGTGTAATGCAAGTGTGTCGATATGGTATGTCATTGTATTTCTCCTCGACGGGGGTTCTTTTCGACGGAATACGGCGTTGAAATCAACCTCGGCTTACTCACGTACGTTTTCGTGTACGCTCCGTCGCCTCGGCCGATTCCGCCTTGTCTCCGTCGAAAACGCCGGCCACGTTGGTTATTGAATCGTGAATTTGCAGTTTCCAAGGACGGGATCGGTGATTGACGCGAACTTACGCATTCGTTCAAAAGAACGCCATGTCTGCACGCGGTAAGTTTCTTCATCATGCGAGTACCTCTTTCGAGAAGAATGCGGTGTGGATGGCGTTTACTGCATTGTCTCGCTCTTCACGGTCTACCACGAAATAAGCGGCCACCGGGGATGCGCCGAATGAGATGATCCGTACATTGATGTTGTTTTCCGCCATGGCACCGAACATGGTGGCGGCAATGCCGGGTCTCTCCTGGATCCCTTCCCCCACCACGGCCACCACCGCGATGTCCGATTCGGTTTCGATCTGTTCCACCGCGTGGAGGTCCAGGTGACGAACCAGTATCGCCGCGGTATCCAGTCGGTCCCGTTTCACCAGTACATTGATGGCGGTCTGGGCGGTGATCACCGATTTGATATTGATCCCGGCACCGGAGATGGACTCGGTGACCCGCGCCAGGATACCCGGATGGATCCCCACGCCGGCCCCCTGGATCCGCAGGATGCCGAAATCATCACTCCAGGTCACGCTCTTGATCACCGGTTCATCCACCGGGCTGGTGCCGTTGATGATGCTCACGGGCTTTGGCCGCTTCGTCAGCCAGTTGAAAATACGAATGGGGGTGCCCGTTTCCCGCAACGGCTCGATGGTGCGCGGATGAAGGATGCGGGCACCGAAGTAGGACAGTTCGGCGGCTTCCCGGTAGCTGAGGTTGGGAATAGGGCGGGCGTCTTTCACCAGCGCGGGATCGCTGCTCATGAACCCGTCCACGTCCTTCCAGATGTCCAGTGAAGCGGCATCCAGGCAGCGGGCAATGGCGGCCGCCGCATAGTCGGAACCACCCCGTCCCAGCAGGGTGATCCGTTCATCGGGGGACACCCCGTAAAACCCGGGAATGATCCAGGTGAGCCCCGGTTTGACCGCTTTCTTCAGGGTGGCGGTGCTTGCCGCAATGGACACCGAGGCATCCGTAAAGTCACTGTCCGTGATCAGCCCGATGGTTTCGGGCAGTCCCAGTTGCGCCGGGGTGTCTTCGCCGTTCAATGCGTGGCGGATGATGACGGCGGAAAGCCGTTCACCATAACTGAGGATTTTGGCATAGGCAAAGTCGGGCACTTCGCCCAGCTTGATGACGCCGTCCAGCAGCCGTTCCAGTTCATGGAACAGCCGGTCAATTTCCAGCAGCGCGATTCGGCGGTGCCGGTTGTTGCCGATGACGGCGGCAAAATCATTGTGACGGTTCCGCAGGGTCTCGCAGGCCTGGCGGGTGTCCGTTGCGGTGGGGGTGGATGCCGCCAGCCGATGCAACGTATCGGTCACACCGAAAAGGGCGGATACCACCACCACCGGGTTGGCATAAAGTTGAATCACTTCGGCGGCCCGGGCCAGGTCACCAGGGTTCCGCAGGACGGAACCGCCGATTTTGAGCACACGTGGCTTCATGCAATGCCTCCATGGTCAGGGCCGGGATGCAATCCGGCCGGTGAATACAACGGGAGCGCAGAAAAGGGGCCTGTTTCGGACAGACAGGTACAGCAATGCCGTCCGGTGACTGAATGCAGAGAATGCAGTTCAGGCGCAGGCTGGAATCAATTGTCGATCAGATACATTCGCCAATTCATGAAGGTTCCTCCTGGACTATTGGGAGCGATGCCCCATTCGGCTTGACCACCTTATCCGCGACGGCGGACAGGTTGGTGGGGATCA
>CAZDKZ010000014.1:39495-41840 GCA_964506215.1 uncultured Holophagae bacterium | reverse complement strand
TACTGACCGGTTACTACTGAAGAATGGTCAAGAATCAGTAGGTAACACTGAATTTGAGTACAACGTGCCGACCCGCGGACATGAGACTCTCGGTTGCAACACGATACCTCTCATCCAGTATGTTGTTCATTGCCAGTGAAATCCTGTAATTACCAGACGTGCCAAACGTGTACCCGGCGATACAGTTGACTGTTTTCCACGCATCATACTCGAGTACAGAGGTCGTCCCCATGGACTCGAACTCCTCTTTTGCACTGGACGCGAATCGACCATATGCATCCAACCAGAATCGATTGCTCTCGGAAAAGGCCTTTTCAAATGTGAAACCGATTCGTGCTGTCAATTTCGGATGGCCAGTATTGTAGGTTGCGCTATCCAATTCCTCAAACTTTCGACGAAGGTAGGTACAGGATGAATACATCCCCCATCCCGAACTGCCAAATTCGAAATCCCATGCAAGCTCCAACCCGAATGTCGTCGCCTCGTTGAAATTATGAAAGGCCCGGACACCCTCCACCAATGCGGTCGTAATATAGTTGTCAGCAGTGGTATAGAATGCGGCTACGTCCAGACTCGTCCGGTCAGAAAACAGCCGGAAGCCTGTCTCAAAGCTGTCTGAAGTTTCCGGCTTCAGATCCGGATTGGGCATCGTCACCGAGCTGTAGCCGTGGCTGGTTCCGATAAACAGTTGCAGCAATGTTGGATAACGATACCCTTGAGAAGCACTGGCGCGCCAGGTGAACGCATCACTCACCGCATAGACAACAGCGACGTTCGCAACCAGCTTTGAGTCGGATGAGTCCGTTAACTCCAACACATCATTGTCCGTTCGATTCAGCCTGGAATCAACAGCGGTACTTCTCGCCCCCAACGTCACAGCCAGTTTATCTGAAATCTGCCACTCATCCTGAACATAGAGCGCGAGTACCTCCATGTCGGTGTCATAAAAATTGTCCGTTACAATAGGAACCGGCGCAAAACCGCCCATTTCTATATGCTCCGTCGCAAATAGTTCATCCTTCTGGTAGTCAAGCCCGGTGATCACGTAGTGACGACCGGCGAAGAGCCAGTTCAACTGAATCAGACCACCGGTGGAATCCTGGTCATTCGCCGTATGAATGTTGATCGTGGATACGGTGGGCCCCATCTGAAACGCCATCTCATTGTATAAATCTTTGAACGTGGTCTGCCGATAGACGTCAAACCTGTATTTGAGCAGGTTTTCCCCTGTCCCCATTCCTTCAAAAAAAGCGTTTGTTTTCTTCCTGCTCCACTCGGGCAGGTTCATCACAAAATTGACCATGGGAAATACGGGTTCCTCAAAGGCCTCAATGTATGCTTCAAAGTTATCAAAACCCACACCCACACGTTTTCCGTTTGCTTCATATGCCAATGAAACGTTCGTGCTTTCGAAGTCAAATGACGTGTTCTCAACGGTGCCGTCCGGTGTCTCACGATCATTGTGGTTGTTTCTGGTATGTCCAACCCGGTAGGTGAACCCGTTGGTGGTTCCGTTGATACCCAGACTTGCGTCAAAGCCCTCCGTGGAACTGTCATAGGCAACCATAAGGTCAGTGGAAATGCGCTTGTCCGAAGCCTGCTTTGTTATGATGTTGATTACCCCGCCAATTGCATCTGAACCATACAATACGGAACCGGGGCCTTTCACCACCTCAATCCGTTCAACTGAATTCAAATCAATGAGCAACGGAACACCGGACACGGATTTCTGCTCGGAAATCTTCTGGCCATCAATGAGAACCAGGACCCGGTTTCCACTCTCGCCACGGACGATCATTCGCTGTCCACCGGCCATTGCTGAATCCGTCAACTCAACACCCGGAACATCCCGCAATGCATCCGCAACCGTCCTGACATCCCTCTTCTGCAGCTCTTCTCGCGTAATAACTGTCACAGCAACCGGCACATTCTTCAGGTCTTTCGGGGTCCGCGTCGCTGTTACGACAACAGTTTCATCGACCCCGGTGTCATCATCAGCCCATCCAACCGTTGCCCCACTGGACAGCACGATTCCCATTAAGAAAATCAAGATCTGCTTCACATGAACCCCCCATTCATTTTTCATCCGAACAAAAACGACATCCCAAGTAATTCCAATTCAGCGGGTACTGGTCAACGGCGTCATCCGCGTGAAAGGTCCACACCATCAGGTAAACACAGACACGACGATCTATTTCTCCCCTCCCCCTTGTTCCAGTTTTTGAATCATGTATTAAATCTACAAAGAGAATAGCATGCTGATGCGGGGCAAGCAACAGACATGGAAAGACCGGTCAACAAGGCCTCACCTGTTTCATTTTTTTGTTTGATTTGTATATTTATTG
>CAZDKZ010000014.1:0-39395 GCA_964506215.1 uncultured Holophagae bacterium | reverse complement strand
TTCCTTGCGGAATAGTCCTTTCCAGTTGTATATGGGGACCGTCAGTCCCTTCTCCAGGGGAAACACACCCAACGACTGCGTCAGCACAAGGATCATCACCAACGCACGGAACAGCGCCCCCAATGTAAACTCCGTCGCTGCGTCCGGTCCAAACGACACCGCCAGCACCAGGAACTCCGCCAGTACAACCGCCGTCAGTCCATACTGGAGAAACATCATCCGGTCCAGGAAACGGGTCTTGCCCGCTTCGGTCCAGAACCGGGAATTGTTCAATGCGTTGATAATCAGCCGCTGGAACAGGGCGATCATGATCAGCAGCAGCAGGAATGCCGCCGCACCGATACGCATGACTTCCGATAACAGGAAAAAATCATACAGCCCATGAAACACCATGGCTGCAAAAAATGTGAGGAGAAATATGCCCGTGCGCTTCCTTCCGGATACGGGCTTCCGATGGGTCCGAACCAAACCCCATGCTGCCAGCACCGAAAGTGACATGTGGAGTACCACCGCCGTGAATGCCCGACCATGCACCGATGTCAGCGCGCCGGTGTCAAAGTAAAGCAGGTTTTCCATGAACGCGAATCCCAACGCAGACATACCGGCATAAATGAGATAGTCCACCCGCTCATCCACCTGGCGGGAAAACGCCATCAGCAGGAGCAGGGGAATGATTTTCACCGTTTCCTCCACGCCACCAATAATGAACACGCAAAAGAACAGGTCGTTGAGCACGCCGCCATTCAATTCAAAGTTGAATCCAAACCGGACCAGGTCGTAGAGGAAATGACCTGCAAGGGACAGCACCATGCCCCCGGCCAGCACAAGGACCAGGTAGCGCAATCGTTCGGGCTCAAATACGTCCAATGACCGCAGGAACAGGAACCAGAGGATCAGGATCAGGAAAGCCGCAGCAAATCCCCCTGGATTTATCGACGACAGCGCCTGGGACAGGACAATGCCCGCATAACTTCCCAATCGCCATTCATGCAACGCAAACTCCCGACGAATGCCGGGCGGCATGAACCGTTCCGCATCCGGATTGGCCATGAGCAGGCTCTGGATCGACCCGAAATCATCCATCCGGTGCAGCACACGGAACATGTTGCTGAAAGCGCCGGCCACGTTACCGCCTACTTCAATTTCACGTGCAAACGCTTCCAACGCACCCAGGTTATCCCCCATCTGCATCCGGGCGTAACCGATGGAGTTGTTCAGATATACCATGCTCCGGTCCGCCACCTTCCCGTATGACTCCAGCGCCACCCGGGGTTCCCCGCCCGTGGTAATCACAATAAGACCCATGGCATAGTGACCCAGGTCTTTCAAAACAGGATCCAACGATGCAGCGTACGCCATGTATTGGACGATCAGCGGATCTGTATTGGTCACCGGGTTACCATTACTGTCAAAATGTAACCGAATCAGGTCACGGTGAAGGGTCAGGTTCCGGGAGTCCTGGTCCACCATCCGGGCCAGTACTGCCTCTGCCCGGTTGGATTGACCGGTCCCCAGCGCACTACGGACCTGGGACACCAGGTCTTCGTCGGATGGATTCGGTATGATCAGGTTTGCCAGTAATACGATCACCGCCGCAGGGGCAAAGACGGTTAAAAAAAAGTGCAGCAGGCCGCCCTTCCGTCCGGTTCTGGTCATGAATGTGTCCTTTCCGGTTTTTGCTGATGCATGTTTTCAGCTCTATTCTACCCGTAAATCAATGGAAACCGGAAGCCATTGTTCCCCGATCCATTGGAAACGAATCATGAACCGCAACTGGAATGGGCCCACGGCGCGGTAACCGTCTGCACTGAGAAATCCGCCGGCTATCTCACCCGGTTGTTCCATCTGCACGTCGCCGATTTCCGTCTGCCGAAACAGTTCCGGAACCGTTCCGATCCTGTTGCGGGTGTGATCCAGCTGGGCCTGTGAAAACAGGGCCAATGATGGACGGCGCTCCCCGGTTTCAGTCCAGGTGAGCAGGTCATCCAATGTTGCGCCAATCAGCACGATCATGGCTGCATCATCCGGAACCGGTCCGGGTCGGGGAATCATGGAGAGGTGTCCAACCAGCCACCTGCCCGTTTCAGGCTCCCGGATCAACTTCATCTCAATGGTGGAACCGGTTGACGATGACGGTTCCGGCCGGAGGCGAACAGAGAGTCGATCCACATGATCTTCAATCACCTCCAGCGTACCCCAGTCTGCAGGATCCAGCTCACTGATTGCGAGAAAGCGGTCCCCATCCTCTGACATCACCATCTCGGTGAGCATTGGTGTCGCTGATTCCTGCAATGCCTCCCCGTCCCGTACAGCCCATGCAGACATGAAGGCAGAAACCGTTTGCTCCGCCTGGTAGTGGGCACCGCACCCGGTTAGCAGCAACAGGATTGACACTGCCCCAAAACCCCGAAAAACTGACGTCCACCGTTTCAAACTGAAACTCCTTTCACCACCGCAGATGAACAGCACCTGGATTAAAAAACGCCGGGATTGCTGTATATATCCGATTCTACGGGATTGACCCAGCTGTTGCATTGAAAAAACACCATACAAATTCAATTTGAGACTGTCAAAACGACGTCGGGAACGGTTGACCGTGAACATCGCCCATGATAGAATTCGCGTGATTCTATATCCGTACGGAGGCCGGTTTGGTTTTTTTCAATTATTCCACCATGCAAATGGTGATCAAGGTCGTATATTACGGCCCCGGCTTGTGCGGAAAGACCACCAACCTGGAGTTCATCTATTCCAAAACAGCCCCCAATTCCAGGGGAGAGATGGTCAGCCTCGAAACCGAAACCGACCGTACCCTGTTTTTTGACCTGCTGCCCATTGATGTGGGGGTGATCGGTGGATTCAAGACGCGATTCCAGTTGTACACCGTGCCCGGCCAGGTTTTCTACAACTCCACACGGCAGTTGGTACTGAAGGGCGTGGACGGCATTATTTTCGTCGCCGACTCCCAGAAACCCATGCTGGACGCCAACCTGGACAGCTTTGAGAACATGAAGGAAAACCTCAAACTGGCGGAACTGGAATACAACTCCATGCCCATCATCATGCAATACAACAAGCGGGACCTGCAGAATGTACTGCCGGTTGAAGAATTAAACCGGGAGCTGAATAAGGACGGGTTCCCCTTCGTGGAAGCCTGCGCCATTGATGGTACCGGCGTTTTTGAAACACTCAAGCTGGCCTCCAAGCACACGCTGATGTCCGTAAAGAAAAAGATGGTTGAGCAGAATGCTAAACCCAAGCCGACGCCAACCCCGGTGGCAACGGCTGCCGCACCGGCACCCGCCCCTGTGAGCCAGCCGGACAACGAGTCAGCACCCGCCCCGGACCCGGTTGAACCGGCACCGGAACCCAAGGAAACCACAGCACCCGTGATGGAAGAACCCGCATTGGGGAAACCGGAAATACAGGAAATGACCAAAGCCACCCCGGTTACCGACATGGCGCCCGAACCGGAGCCCGAGGAAGACGCACCCCAGCTGACCATGGATGACATTCCGGAAACACCGGCAGCGGACACACCACGGAAACTCAAGAAACGGCCCAAGCGGGACATGGACGTGGACGAATTGCTCAGCGGACTGGTCCCTTCCAAGCAGACATTCATTAAGAAACTGAAATATGATTTTGACCGTACCGCCTTCCAGAAATTCCAGGAAGCCAGTATGATCCTGGAGCTCAAGGACGAAGACGGAAACGTTGTGGAGACACGGTCCTTTACCACCCAGCTTTCCAAAAAGAGCGGAACCAAAAAGATGTTGCTGAAACTCAACATCGATCTGGAATCATGAAATTTCTGCTCTTCCTTCCCCTGTTTTTCGGTGTTTTCCCGGACAGTTTCGTTCAAACCGACAGTTTTTCGGTCACCTTCACCCAGGTCACGCAGAACCCCCTGTTCCCGGAAATCCGGGACGAGGGTACGCTGCAGGTGAAGGGATGCAAATTCCGGTTTGCCTACACCACCAATGAAAAGCGGATCACCATCGGCAACTGCCGGGAAGTGTATCAATACCTGGAAGGCCAGTCCGAGCCGCTGGTCTACCAATGGGAGGAGTTGAGCCAGAACCCGTTCCTGCAATTGCTGATCAATCGGGACGTGATCCATACGGCCTTCGTCCGGGAGAAGATTTCGGATGATCCGGTTGTCTACCGGCTGGTTCCGAAGGAAACCGGGAAGGATACCCCGTTCATGGTGTTGAAAATCACGCTGAATGCGAACGAAACCCGGCCGGAAGCAATCGAAGTCATCGACGAAACCCAACAAGTAACCACTTATACATTCCGGGATTTCCAAGTGGATGCAGATCTGCCGGAATCCCTGTTTGTGCGGGAGGATACCCCATGATCCGTACCCTGTTTGCACTGATGATCTGCATCTCAATGGCCGTGACAGTGTGCGCGGTAGAATTGAAAGGATCGGTTTCCGATGAACTGGGTGAACCGGTGGCCAATTCTCCAATCTACCTGGTCATGAAACGGGAAGTGTTCAACATGTTGAAGTTCACCTACCAGACAGTGGAATCCAAAACCATTTCTGTAAAGACGGATGAACGGGGACTCTACCAGTTGAAGGTCAATATTGACCCATACTTCAACCGTTTCCACCTGTATTTCCACGGGGAGGGATACGATTATGCCCGCTTTCTCCGGCCGGAACCAGCGGATGTAACGGACAGTGTGAAGGCCGGGACAGAAACCGTGGTGAACCGGATTCTCAAGGCCAACCCCCTGTGGGGCGACCTGCAGATTGTGCTGGGTGACCTGGAACCCGGGTCCCCCCGGCACAATATACTCCGTCAGTATGGGTTTCCGGAACGCAGGGAGACACGGGAAGACGGTTCAGAAGTCTGGTATTACTACGAATTACGCAAATCCTTTATCATGGAACCGATCCCCGGCAAGCCCGCATCCGACTGATCCGGTACCTGCTGAACCATCCCCTGGAGGACACACATGATCGCGGAACTGAACCCGGCCCAGCAGCAGGCGGTTCTCCATAATCACGGACCACTCCTGGTGGTCGCCGGCGCCGGGTCGGGTAAGACCCGGGTCATCACCTGCAAAATCGCGTACCTGGTGGAAGAATGCCATGTGCCGGATCGGCACATCCTGGCGGTGACCTTCACCAACAAGGCCGCCGATGAAATGCGCTCCCGGGCTGCAGCTCTACTGAATCGACATCACATGGGGACAACCATCTGTACATTTCACTCCCTGTGCCTGCGCATTCTCCGCCAGGAAGCTCACCAGTTGGGATACAGCCCGGACTTCTCCGTCTGTGATCCGGCAGACGGCCTGGTGGTCATCAAGGACGTACTCAATGAACTGGGATACCGGAACGACAAGCGTCACACCCCCCGGAAGGTCCAGGCGCTGGTTTCCGGACTGAAGAATCAGAGCCGCCAGTTGGAAACTGAAAAGTTACCCGACCTGGACAATATCCTGGATCATTATGACCGGTCGTTGAAAGCCCAGAACCTGATGGATTTTGACGATCTGCTGTTAAACACCGTTATGCTGCTGGATCAGTTTCCTCATGTGGCCGAACATTATCGAGAACAGTTTCCCTACATCCTGGTGGACGAATTCCAGGACACCAATGCCATCCAGTACCGGATTGTCCGCCAGCTGGCCGCAAACGCAACCCATGTGTGCGTGGTGGGGGATGAAGACCAGTCCATCTACGGTTGGCGGGGCGCTGATTTTGAAAACATGCTGAACTTTCCCCGGGATTTTATCGACACCACTGTGATCAAGCTGGAAGAGAACTACCGGTCTACCCGGACCATCCTGGACATTGCCAACGCCGTTATCGCCAACAACACCATGCGCAATCCCAAGCAACTGAAAACCAACAGCGGGGCGGAAGGGGAACGGATCATCCATGGCTCTGCCAATCCACAAGGCGAGGCCGCGCAGGTCAGCAGACAGATCCGGGCATTGCTGCAACAGGAGGTCCGACCCAGCGATATCGTTGTCCTGTACCGGGCCAATTATCTCTCCCGCTCCCTGGAAGACGCGCTTCGCCGGGAAAACATCGCCTACCGTATTGTGGGTGGATACAAGTTCTATGACAGGAAGGAAATCAAGGATATCCTGGGTTACCTGAAGGTTTTGCGTAACCCGGAAGACAACCTGTCTTTCCGACGCATTGTCAATGTGCCCCGCCGCAAGGTGGGTCCTGCCACCCTGGACCGGCTGGAAGCCGTGGACCCGGTATTGTCCCGTTCACTGGAAAAACTGCCGGACAGTTTCCCCCGACGCAAAGAACTGATAGAACTGGCACAGGTGCTGGCTGATTTCCGGAAACGGGATGTATTTGACCAGGCATTTATCCAGGATCTGATTGATGCTATCGGCTATGTGGACATGCTCAAGGCCGAAGAAGAACCGCTGGAAGCCCAATCCCGAATGGAAAACCTCCTGGAATTGCAACAGGTGGTGGCAGATTACGTGGAGGCGACAGAACAGCCTTCGCTGGCCGGTTTTCTGGACCAGGTTTCCCTGCTCAGCGATACCGACGAGCTGGATGCAGCAGAAATGGTCAACCTGATGACCATCCATTGCGCCAAGGGGCTGGAATTTCATACGGTTTTTGTGGTTGGCCTGGAAGAGGGGACGTTTCCCAATCAGCGTACCGTTGGATCGTCGCGGGAACTGGAAGAGGAACGTCGCCTGATGTATGTCGCCATTACCCGTGCCAGGCGAAACCTCTACCTGTCCTATGCCCGGGAACGGGGTTTCGGTTGGGACAGTCAACGGAAACGGATTTCCCGTTTCCTGAAGGAAATTCCGGACCAGCTGGTCAGCCGCAAAGGAGAGCCCCACGGCCTCCCGGGGGCCATGCTGTCCGCGAGCCATGCTGCCCGGCCCCTCACGGGTCGCCCCAAACCGCCACCGGGATCGGTACCCGCAAAAGGATCAACAGTGATCCACGCCACATACGGCGAAGGAACTGTTCTGAATGTTGTGAATGGGGATCGGCTGGTGATAAAATTCAAGAGAGCCGGAATTAAGGTATTGAATGCAGGCATGGTTGCCCGCCCGTCATCAGACTGATACCGCAAATACACCGGGCTGTCGGATACAAGGCCGGTGAAGTGAGGACATATGGTTCAGGTTCAAACCTGTGTGGTCGGCCCCTTTCAAGTAAACATGTTTGTCCTGGTGGACGAGCCCGGCAGAAGATTTGCCATCATCGATGCACCGGGGATGCCGGACCTGATCCCTCAGCTCCTGGATGCCGGATATGAACCCGCCTGGCTCGCGCTGACACACGGCCACATTGACCATATCGCCGGCCTGAAGCAATTGAAAGAACATCTTCAATGCCCCGTCTATCTCCATGAAGCAGACGAATATCTCCTGGATCATGTAACGAATTCACCGTACCGGGAGATTCTCCAGGCGGAGAATCCGCCAAAACCGGATCATAAACTCTCACCGACCACCACGTTAAACCTGGGAGAGTCAACCTACCATGTGATTGAAACACCCGGGCATACGCCAGGCGGTGTTTGTCTGTACGACGGCAGCGGCACGGTTTTTTCGGGTGACACCCTGTTTTACGGCAGCATCGGCCGGACAGACCTGCCGGGCGGTGATCATTCCACACTGATCAGCAGTATCCGCAATCAACTGCTGACACTGCCGGACACGGTCACCGTTTGTCCGGGTCATGGCCCCGACACCACAATCGGCCATGAACGCGCCGGCAATCCCTTTCTGCAATAGGAGGGCCTGGATGGCATCATTCGACGCAGAGAAAAGAAGATCGAAACGGACCTATTTTACCGCCACGGACGGCGTTTTTGCGGTCATTGAGTTGCCCGGACCGGACAAAATGTCATTGTCCACAAACCTGTTGAGCTTGAGTGAAGGCGGTATCAGTTTCATCGCGCAACGGGAAAACAGCGCCATGGAAACGGGAGCTGAGCTGTTGCTCGTACGGGTGTTCGAACCCCATGAGCTTTCATTTCTTCATGAATTGCCCGTTGAGATCTGCCATATTATTGAAGATGATGATTTGCCCCACGTGGTCTGCGGGTGTCAGTTCAAGTCGATTCCGGAGACATTGCAAGTGAAAATAAGGGAGTTTCTCGCAACCCGCTAAACGGTTTCCGCCAGTAATCCGAACTGTTCCAACCGTTCCTGCAACATGGCCCGCGTAAAGGGTTTCAGAATGGTGTCATCCGCCATGTCATGCTGAATGCTGTCCGGATGCATGCCCGTCACAAACACCACCGGGAACGAACGCTGATTGGCAATCGACAATTTTTCCAGAAATTCGTACCCGCTTTCCCCCGGCATCATGATGTCCAGGAAACAGCAGACAAACCGGTGCTTCTGTACAAGTTCATGCCCTTCACTTGCGGACGCCGCATAATGCACCCGGAACCGGAGGGAACCCAGCAGGCGTCGCATGATCTCACCCACGAACGGTTCATCGTCCACTACCAGGATGTCACCTCTCATATCTTCGTCTTTGACGACGGTACCGGCTTCCCGTCTGAGGTCACGAAGTTTCCGGTGGATCCGATCCTTGATATCACTGTTGGCAGTTATCACCGGCTTCAGGGCTTCGTAGCCGGGAAGCGTCGGTGGTATCCGTTCCGGTCCGTCATGGGTATCCACACTGAACACCGGCCCGTCATCGGTAAACCGGACCACCAGTTTCATATGGGGATACCGATGATTACCCAGTCGTACCGCGATGATTCCCGGTTCCAGGGACTCGCAGGCATCCAGCCGTTCCAATGCCGCAGGATCGTCCAGGTAGTCCCGTATTTCATCCAACAGCTTCAAAACCGACACTGGAATTTCGTCCGATGGGTATGCTTCCGCAAGATATGTATCAATTGCCTGTTTCAGTGTCAACATGACTCTCCGCCCGCGGCAATGTCAGGACAGCCGTCGTTCCGCTGCCGCTGCCCGCACTTTCAATTGTCAGAGCCCCCCCCACATTCTGTGCCATTTCCCTGCTGACGGTCAAGCCCATTCCCAGTCCGCGCAAAGGGTGCGTCCGATGGTGCTCCACGTCCGTCAACTGGACCAGCGGGGTAAAGATATCACCAAGCACCGCCGGGTCAATTCCCAAACCGGTATCACGGATCGTGATCTTCACCAGGTTAGCGGAATCGGCTGTTACGTCAATGGAAATGGATCCCCCGGGCACATTGTATATGACAGCATTTTTCAACAGGTGAGACAGCATTTCCGACAGGTAGCGCCGGTCCACTTGCACCGTTATCTGGTCATTGCAACTTAACGTGGCTGTCAGTTCCGCTTCTGACAGGTGATCCGCCATCTGGTCCAGCACCGATCGGATGGTGTCGCAGACGTGACAGACATGGCCTGCCCGCAAATCAAACTTCAGCCGGTTGAGCCGACTGATCTCGTTGACCAGCGCTGCGATCCGACTGGACGATTCACAGATATTGTCCACCATGGTTGCCACGCCCATCTCGTCTCCGTCTTTCAATGCCAGCTCCAGGCATTCCGCATAACCGGAAATGGCGGTCAGGGGCGTTTTGATCTCATGGGAAAGCAGATCGGTAAAATCCGCACGGATCTGGTTCAAGCGCTTCAACCGGGATTTGGCCCGCTTGGTCTCCCGGTACAGGTTTCGAATCACCCGGGTTTGTTTTTCCAGTTTCAGGTTCAAACCAGTCAATTCTTCCACCCGGTCTTCCAGCTGATTCACAATTTCCACGGTCACCTTTTTCAACCGCTTCTGTTGCACACTGTCCCTGCCCTTTCGGGACTTTTCCGGGTACAGGTGGTCATCCAGGATGCGGGCCAGTGCCTTGTCCTGAATCGGCTTTGCCAGGAAGTCATCACACCAGGTCAGAATTTTTTCCCGGGTATCGGCTTCTACCCTTGAAGTCATGCCGACGATCCGGGTCCGCTGCAGCCGGTCAATGTTCTTGAGTCGAACGGATGCCGCATAGCCGGAAAGGTATGGCAGCACAATGTCCATCAGGATCAGGTCGGGTATGTGCTCGACGGCAGACTTGATTCCGGAAAGGCCATCCCCGGCTTCTACGATCTCCACATCTTCCTTCAGGTGCTTCTGGATGCGTTTACTGAGTTTTTTCCGCATGGCAGCAGAATCATCAATAATCAGGATCTTCTTCAATCGTGATGTCCCTTTCCTCGTCCGAAATCATCTGGAACCGGATCCGAAACAATTTTCCGGTTATCCACTGGGCCACCGCCTCGGGAAAGCGGTCTCCCCATTCAATCACAAGCACCCGTGCACCTGAACCCATTTCTTCCAGTTCATCAAAAAACACGTCTCCGGATGCGGATAACCGGTAGAAATCAACGTGAACCAAGGATACCTTTCCGGGGTAGACCTGCATCAGCGTGAACGTGGGACTGGACACCAGGTCCGGATCCACGCCCAGGGCCGGAGCCATGGCCCGGACAAAGGTCGTCTTGCCGGCCCCCAGGTCACCGCAAAGCAGCACCACGTCACCCGGTGACAACCGGGCACCGAATTCCAGGGCCAGTTTCTCGGTGTCGGACAGCGATAAACAACGCACCATCAATTGTCCCCGGTTAACTTCCGGATGGCGGGGCCAATCCTGTCAATCATTGCCGTCGCGGTTACAGCGCGGGCAGATTCCCGGTCTCTGGCCAGGTCACCGGCAAATCCATGAAGAAAAACACCACCGATGGCGGAATCCAACAGGGGCCTTCCCTGCCCCACCAGCGACGCGATCATACCGGTCAGCACATCCCCGCTTCCGGCGGTTCCCATACCGGCATTTCCAGTCGGATTGATCCAGGCCCGTCCGTCCGGAGCCGCGACAACCGTTGCCCGTCCCTTGAGAACAACCACGTTGCCGACTGCTGCTGCCGCCCGGCGGGCAGTGCCCAGTCGATCGGCCTGGATGGTCGCCACATCTGTATCCATGAATGCCGCCAGCTCACCGGGATGCGGCGTCAATACAGCGTTCTTCAATTCCAGGTCAACAATATCCCGCGGTTTCAACAGGCGAAACCCATCCGCATCCAGTATCACGGGCTGCCCCACCCGGGACAGGATATCCAGCAACCGCTCCCGGTCCGGTCCTTCGGTTCCGAATCCCGGTCCCACGGCCAGGACCCGCTTGTCCCGGAGAAAACTGTCAAGAAATTCCCGGTCAGCTGAAAGCGGTTCACATGCAAACATCAACTCCGGCACCATGCCGGCAACAACCGGATAATCATCCTCGGAAACATAAACCGTCACCAGGCCCGCACCCGTGTGCAAGGCTGCTTTGCCTGCCAGTATGCCGGCACCCAGACGTCCCCGACGCCCGGCGATCACACCCACATGTCCTGCGGTTCCCTTGTGTCCATCCGGTTGCAGGGGCGGTAGCCACGTCAGAGCATCAGACGTCTCCGGCACAAAGAGCTCCGGTCCCACCTGCTCCACAATCCAACCGGGTATGGTGATATCGTCCACCACCACATAACCGCAACGGTCCGATGCCGGTGGCAATATGTGTGCCGGCTTTTTTCTGCCGAACGTAACCGTACAATCCGCCCGCATACTGCATACCGGGACCCTTGAACTGTCCGATGCCAGGCCGGATGGGATATCCACCGCCATGATCAACCCGGTTTCCCGGCCATTGAGCCCGTCAATGAACCGTGCCACCAGCCCCCGGGGTTCATCCCGTAATCCAGTTCCCAGCAGTGCGTCTACCAGGATATGACAGGCAGACAGATCGGTCACCGCCTGATCCAGGCTCTCTTCCGTCACCGGTATAACCGGTACCGGATAGTTGGCCAGCATGTTCAGCTGCATCGCGGCGTCTGGAGAAAGTCGGTTCCGTTCGCCCACGAGAAAAAGGGACACATCCACACCGGATGAAACCAGCATCCGGGCCATGGCCATGCCGTCCCCGCCGTTATTGCCGCAACCGGCGGCCACACCCACCATCATGTCCTGCATCGCCGGCCCATACATGTCCGAAAGGACCCGGACACACGCCGAAGCAGCATGTTCCATCAACAGGGTTCCGTTGCCGTTCAGCAATCCGTCAATGGTGAGCCGATCCGCCTCCCGCATCTGTTCCGTTGTCAATATGGTTTCCATACCAGGTCCCTCTCTACCTTCTCATCAACCGGCAGCATTCGAGAACGGCAGCACCACCTCGAACACCGTTCCGTTTTCCGAGGTCCGGAAATCAATCTGCCCATCCTGTGCCTCGATATACTCCTTGGCAACCGATGTGCCAATGCCGTTTCCATCTTCTTTCCCATCTGAAACAAACGGCGTGAAGATCTTCTCCTGCAACCGGGTTGGGATTCCCCGTCCATTGTCCGCAATCTCAATGCGCGTTCCGTTGCCACCATCCAGGATCCGGATTTCCACGGTTGGATCCGGTCCACCGGCAGCGGTCACTTCCTCGAACGCATTGACAACCAGGTGTTTCAAAGCGGTAACGATGCGAACCATGTCCACGTGAATGGTTCGCCCGGAAATGGACTCATCCAATGTAATGGCGAACCGGACATTCTCCATTTCCGCCTTTGCCTTGTATTCGGTACGCAGGCCACTGTACAGGTCCTTGATCCGGACATGCTCCCGGAGCGAGTTCCGGCTGCCCCGGACGAAGTCCAGCATGTCCTGCACCATCATATTGATCTCCTGCATGCCGTCTTCCACTTTTTTTCCCAGCTCATTGCGTCGGGTCTCGTCGTGGTTGGTCTTCAGCAGGTATTGATAGACCTTGATACTGGCCAGGCTGTTCTTGATGTCGTGGAGCACCTTGGTAAAGAGCACACCCAGCGCCTCCAGCTTTGTTTTCCGCTCCACTTCCTTCTCGGTGTGAATCAGGTCGGAATAAATTTTTTCAATCCCCGAGATGATCCGTGTAAACCCGTGCATGGGCAATTGTCGGTCACTGATCCGGCGGATCTGCCGGCCCTTCTTGGACGATTTGCCCTGGATCCAGCCTTCCAGGCGTCGGACCGTCCGGAATACGAAGAAATAAAACAGCATGGTTAGAACAAGGATAATGAAATAGAAGAGAACGGACGCAAGCTGTTGTACCCGGAAAGTCTGTAACAGTGTATTCCCGGCACCGTCCGGGGACAGGTAGAGCACCTGTTGATCATGGATGATAACGACACCGGAATCCAGGTTGTGAATACCCGCATCCATCTGTTCCGCAGCCAACTTGGGCAGAATACCCCGAATTACCGTCAAATGCCCATCTTTGAGCGCACCCACACCCAGGGTGCCGGGAGGCAGTGCACCGCGCTGCGCAGACGATGTGCAGGTGGCGAGCACCCGGGCAGCCACAGTGCGGCTCTGATGGATGGCATACAGCTGCAGCACCAGGAACACCATTGTGGTGATCAAAGCGCCTGCAAAAAAACCGGTCGAAGAAATTGTTTTACCGAACATTACCTGTCCATTTTACACTGCGGACGGATCATCATTCAACATGCCAGTTCCATATGGTATGACCGGTGGTTTCCGGTACCAGTCTGCGAAATACTTCCGCCGTTTCGGTAACCAGTTTCTCCATGCAGGTTTTTACATCCGGAATATCCCGGATCAGACCGGAAATCTGGCCGGCTTCGACTTCACCACGTTCCACATCGCCTTCCAGAATGGCCCGTTTTGCAGCCCCTTTTCCGACCAGCTCCTGGAGTGCAGACGACTCCGGACAGGAGGCCTCCAGTTCGATGATCTGTTCCGTCAACCGGTTCTTGACCAGCCGGACCGGCATCAGTTGCTTCAAGGTCAGAATCGTATCCGTATCCCCGGCATTCACGATCGCCTGCTTGTAGTTCTCCGATGCGGAGGATTCTCTGGTTGCCGCGAAACGGGTACCCAACTGGACACCGTCCGCACCCAACGCCATGGCAGCCGCAATCCCACGTCCGTCCGCAATCCCGCCGGCTGCAATCACCGGTATGGAGACAGCATCCCTTGTCTGTGGAATCAGCACAAACGTGGTCAGTTCATCCCGACCATTGTGTCCGCCCGCTTCAAAACCCTCCACCACAACGGCATCCACACCGGCTGCCTGACATTTCGCGGCCAGTGTCGGTGTGGCGGTCACATGAACAACGGTGCACCCGGCTTCTTTCAATGGAGCGGTAAACTTCCGGGGAGATCCTGCTGACATGAAAAAAATCCGGACGCCCTCCGCGATTGATGTTTTCACCTGGTCCTCTGCATACCGGGAAAAGATGGGGATATTGACACCAAACGGTCGTGTGGTCAGTGAACGGGCCTTTCGAATATGATGATGCAACAGGTCCGGATCCATGGAGCCCGCCCCCACCAGGCCCAGGCCACCCGCATTGGATACCGCCGCGGCCAGTTTTCCACCGGAAACCCATACCATCCCGCCCTGGATAACAGGGAAGCGAATGTTGAACAGCTCACAAATTCGATTCATGACGGTCTCCTTTTAATCCAGCAGGTTTCATTATCGGTGACAACTGATCACTGCGCCAGCTGCCGGGTCCAATGGAACAGGTCCAGGTCTCCTGGTCCTCCATGCAGAAGTACAGCGGCGTCTCCGGAGATCGCTCCCGCACCAGCCGGGCAACTGACCGGAACAGTCGAATCCGGTCCGGAAACAGGTAGCGGTGTTTGCCATCCCCGCATCGGGAAAATTCCCCATCGAGAATATGGGAATCGGGAAACCGCCTCTCAATGAAATTCTTGAGTTCCGTTTCATACCGGAATCCCGCCATGGACATCCAGGCCAGTTTCCGGTGCCTGTCAAACACCCGTCCAACCAGGTGCAGGTAATCCGCTTCAGCCCCCGGGTACAGCACCATGGGGTCCAGGTGAACCGCTATCTGGTAACCCTTCCGGGCAGCCGCCTCCCCTGCTGCCAATCGTTGATCCAGGGATGCTGTTCCCCGTTCATCCGACTCGATTCGTTTCTGCGGGGACAGGGTCCAGCCCACCACGAACTGACCGGCCATGTCTGTCACATCCGGTAATGCTCCCACCGCATCGCTCTTGGTCTTCAATTCCAGTGTCACATTGGAAAACGATGACAGGAAACGAACCAGGCGCCTGGCAAACCCGGTGACCGGTTCCAGTGCCAGGGAATCGGAAAGCTCGCCGGTCCCGACACGCACCGGACCCGCCCCGGTGAGCACCGCCGCCAGTTCGCGCTCCATATCTTCCACGTTGACGGCAAACCGGATGGCCCGGTTATTCAGGTATCCCTGCAGAAAACAATAGGAACAGTCAAAGGGGCAGTTGGTGGCCTGGTCAATAACATAATAGTTGCAACAGATCCTGCCCCTGGTGCCGGGACACTTCCGGAAAAATGATCCGTCAAAAACATCCAGGAGCAGGTGGTGCTTCCCGGCCCCGACCGGATCCGGTTCCAATGGCTCCACCTGTTTCCGATACCAGTCCGCATCCGGTATCCGGATGGGCGAAAGACCGCATCGCCGGGCGATTTCATCTGAATAGCTATGGCCCGCAGCCCGTTCCGTTACGTACACACGGTCAATCTTCACCACGCAACTCCGCGACCAGTCGGAACAGCTCCTCATCGGTCAGCATCTTTTCCAGGTCCGACAAAGCATGCCGGATATCCTGCCTGTTTCGGGCTTTGAAACTGTATGTGGGACTGCCCCCGGCAAAATCAGGTGGAAAGGTCAGATCATTGGCATAACCGGCACTGAGCTGTCTGCATCGTTCCCGGATCGCGAACGTTCGGGGATAGCGCAAGCGCTCCAGTTGCTGGACCGCCTGGCCGGGATCCAGGTTCGCCAGCAGTTTCGACACAGACTGGTTCGTCTGCTTGCGAATATAGAAAATCCAGTCATATACGGTCATGATCCGGGACATGCTCAACCGTTGCTCCGTGAAGAACGTTGCCAGGTATCGCTGATCCGTCATAGACTCGCTGCTGATCCGATCAGCGAATTGAAGCGGGGCGGACTTGCGCCGGAACAAGTTTCTGAGATCAAGATCCAACTGCATCACGCAACGGCAACGGTTGATGATCTCCACAGTCGGCTTGAACCCCATCATGGGGAGAATGATCGTTCGGATCCGGTTATCATCGGGCCCCACCAGTACATCCCAGCTGCCGACAACTGCGGCTTTTTCCATCTCGGTGTACGGACGGACCGCCATATTCAGCAGAACGGAAGCTGTAATTGCTTCTGAAGCGTCTCCGAAAACTTGAACGGGCACCTGTGCATTTGCCGGTAGCGTCGCACAGCGCTGGTAACCGTCCAACAGAACCAGCTTGTCTTTGTCCACTGCAACCAACGGCTGCAGCACACCGGATTTTTCGATTGACGCAACCAGTTTCGGATCCGGCTCCCCGGCACGAATGCCGCCTGCGTCCAGAAATGTCAGTTGTTGAATCGATACCCGGTCTGTTCGGACGGACCCGTTCACGACCGGGACCGTTCCTTCATGACAGTACGCAGGTTCCGGGCTTCATCCCGCTGCTTGATGGTTTCCCGTTTGTCGTAGGACTTTTTGCCCCGGCACAAGCCGATTTCCAGTTTAATCCGGTTCCCTTTCAGATAAATCGCCAGCGGGACCAGTGTCAGCCCCTTCTCCTTGATCTTACCCAGGAGACGCTTCAACTCACGCCGATGCAGCAACAATTTTCGCGGACGCTCCGGTTCATGGTTAAAATGTGCGCTGGCATGGGGATAATGGGAAATATGCATCTGCAGCACATACAATTCGGCATCCCGAAAATCACAATAAGCATCTTTGAAGTTTACGCGCCCGTCGCGGCAGGACTTGACTTCGGTACCGGTCAGGACCAGGCCGGCTTCCAGACGCTCCTCGACGAAATAGTTGTGATAGGCTTTCTTGTTTTTGGCAATAATCTGTACCATTCAGCTATTTTTTCCGTTTCAGAATTTCGGACAGAACGGCCACCACTTTCCGGTCAAACTGCTTGCCCTGCTGGTCTTTGATTTCCTGCATGGCTTCGGCCGCAGTCATGGACTTGCGATACCCGCTCTTGCCGGTCATCACTTCAAAGGCCTCTGCCACCGAAATGATCCGGGCACCCAACGGGATTTCATCACCTTCCAGGCCGTCCGGATAACCGGTACCGTCTATCCGTTCGTGGTGGGATTGTATCATCTTACGAATGTCCTGCGGCAGCCGGATCTTTTCCAGGAACTTGAGACAGACCTTGGTATGGGCCTTGATCTTTTCAAAGTCCGTGATGGAAAGCACCGAGTCCTTCTCGAAGAGGTCGGGGTCAATCAGTAGAATGCCGATATCATGAAGCAGCGCTGCAATGGTAACCGCATCCACAAAGTCCACATCCTCGGACATTTTTTCTGAAATCGAACGGGCAAACTTGGCTGTATTCAATGCATGTATCCTGAAGTTGTAGCCCGATGACTTGGAAAGTTCCAGGAGATTCAGGATCAAACCAATATAGGTGTCCACGCAACGGTACTCCCGGATTACCTGGTTGAGATATCCTCCCAGCATGCGGGAAAACCGGGACAAGGCAGCCACCTCTTCACCCTCAAAGTAATTGGGGGTACAGCGCACAGCGGCAAGATAGGCGGAGAAACCGTTTTTCTCCAGCACATTCATGGTGGAATGGGTTTCCGGACGACCGTTAAACGGTTCATCTCCCATCCGTTCCACGATGAAATGACTGGTGACATTGTCACCACTGCCCAGAAATGGAAAAAACTCCGCCAGCGAGTCTTCCATCAGTTGGCGGCTCTCCTGTGAAAGGGGCTGAACACTGTAAACAAAATGCAGGCTTTTCTCGCCCATGGTCAGGTTGAGAATGATGGAATCGAATGATACTGCCGGCTTTAAGGTCTGAACTGCATCCTGGAAGAAGCTCACGATTCCGGGTAAATACCGGCGGAAAGAGGCAAACCGGATCAGAAAATATTGAACCGAGCGACCCAGTTCCTCCTGCAGGCTGTCACCACTGTCCTCCGACTGGCGGCCGTCCTTCTTTGCCATGATGGACTTGACTTCATCCGCGATCCGCTTGGAATTGACAGCTGTCTCATCCGTATAATACTGGTTACCGGCACGATTCCGTTCTTCAATAAATCCCGCGATCCGGTCATCATAATAGATGGGTGTAATCTGTGCACTTTGGATGTCCTGTTGACTCAGATAATCGTTGAGATCCGGATACGCAATTGGATCATTGACCTGGAACGCCGAACGCTTCCTGAAAATGATGCTGATCAGTGGATGATTGTATTCATAATTCTCGATCTGTGCACTGCGTTTCAGATATCCATAGTATGCGGCCAGTCGAAAATCACCACTTTCCATGTCCAGCAGGTACAGCAGACCCTTGGTGGAATTATTCAGTTCCATACACGAAAGCAGTACCCGCTTGAATTCTCTCACGGCTGAATCGGAAAGCAGTTGTTTCATGTTAATCTTCCTCTGTTGCCATGTTATCTGATCAACGGTATGTCGTCAAGAATCGTGCTCCTTCGATTCCATACAGTTCACACACCCGCACCCCCGTATCTCATGCAATCAAAGGGCCTCGGCAAGCCAAATGATAGAAATTCTGTGAAAATTCATCCGAAACTGGAACACATCTGTCTCAAAGGTTAACAGATTTTCCATGTATTTTATTTTCTTATATTTATGACCCGTTACAAAATCAGTGCAATCTGCCGAATGCCTTGATTGACGCGGATTTGGCCCGTTTTTGACAGGGTTATTCACAGAATTTTCCACAATTACTGTTAAGAACTTGTAAAGTACCTGTTACCTGCCAGTTGGCCCAATCAACCCCGTTTCACCCGGAAGAATTCATCGGCCAGGTGTCAAGAGCTTGACGCCCATTCCGCATGACGCTGTGCTAAAATCGTGACGGCCAAAATGGTCCGAAAAATCCGATCACGGAGACCGCATGACTTCGATTCTTGATAATATTTCGACACCTGGAGATCTGGCCCGTTTGAATCGGGATCAGCTGAAGGAACTGGCCCGGGAACTGCGGTCTTTTATTATTCAGACTGTTTCAGAAACCGGCGGACACCTTGCATCCAGCCTCGGCGTGGTGGAAACCACCCTGGCACTGAACCGGACATTTGATTTTCGAAAGGACCGGATCATCTGGGATGTGGGGCATCAGGCCTATGTACACAAGATTCTCACCGGACGAAAAAATCAATTTGGCACCCTGAGACAATACGGCGGTCTCAGTGGATTCCCCAAAATTTCCGAAAGTCCCTATGATCATTTCAATACCGGACACTCATCGACTTCCATTTCAGCCGCACTGGGCATGGCAACCGCCCGTGACCTGCAGGGTTCAGACCATCATGTCATTGCATTCATTGGAGATGGTTCGCTGACAGCCGGCCTGGCCTTTGAAGGCATGAACCAGGCGGGACATCTGAAGAAACGGATGATTGTCATTCTCAATGACAACGAAATGTCCATTGCACGGAATGTGGGCGCGCTCAGCGGGTATTTGAGCCAGATCCTGTCCGGTCAGCATTACAACAAAATGCGGGACATCGTTGAAGCCATCTTGAAAAGTGTACCCGGTGTGGGACCGTCCATGATCCGGATGGCCAAAGCCGTGGAAGATACGGTGAAACGATTGTTTGTACCCGGCATGTTATTCGAAGAACTGGGCTTTCACTATATCGGCCCGGTTGATGGACACGACGTTGACCGCCTGGAAACCGCCCTGGAGCGGGCCAGGAAGATTGATGATCCGGTACTGGTTCATGTGAAAACCAAGAAAGGGAAAGGCTACAAGTACGCGGAAAAACAGCCCGACCAGTGGCATGGCACCAATCCCTTCAACGTGGAAACCGGCATGTCCGTAGGCAAACCGTCCACCCGGGCGTCCTACACATCGGTATTCGGCACCACCATGCTGGACCTGGCCCGGTCCGATGAACGGATTACGGCTATTACTGCTGCCATGCCTTCCGGTACCGGACTGGATGAATTTGCCGACACTTTCCCGGAACGTTGCTTTGACGTGGGCATCGCGGAACAGCATGCCGTCACATTCGCCGCCGGACAGGCAATCACCGGTCAGCGTCCGTTCGTGGCCATCTATTCCACGTTTCTTCAGCGGGCATACGACCAGGTCATTCATGATGTCTGCCTGATGAACCTGCCCGTGACCTTCTGCATGGATCGGGCGGGAGTTGTGGGCGCGGATGGGGAAACCCACCACGGACTGTTTGATATCAGTTTCCTGAGACCGCTGCCCAACATGATTTTGATGGCCCCTGCAGATGAACATGAATTCCGGAACATGTTGTACACAGCCTCAAGGCTTTCATCGCCTTGCGCCATCCGGTATCCGCGTGGATCCGGTGAAGGCGGGGAAGCGGAACCCATATTCCGGGAAATTCCGGTGGGCCGAAGCCGCACATTGCGGGAAGGGGAAGACGCCACCATCCTGACCATCGGCAACATGAGCTGGCGTGCCTACCGCGTAGCGGAGAAACTGGCAGCCGAGGGCATTTCCCTGGAAGTCATTGATGCACGATTTGTCAAACCCCTTGATGAAAGTGCCATCCTGGACTCTGCCGAAAAAACCGGCATGATCATCACCTGTGAAGAGCACATCCTGGAAGGCGGTTTCGGATCCGCCGTAATGGAGCTGCTGGAGCGCAACGGGGCCGGGATTCCAGTCCTGCGGATCGGCATACCGGACAGACTGGTAACCCATGGTACGCCGGCAGAACTCCATGACGAACTCAGACTCAGTGAACCCCACCTTTTCTACAGATTCCGGGAATTCATCATGGAAAACCGGACCATCCGAAAACGAAGAAACTGACCGTACACCGGAGGAATAATGAAATCACTGATTGAACCCTTCAAGATCAAAATGGTGGAACCGATCCGCCAGACAACGGAGAGCGAACGTGCCGGAATTCTCAGGAAAGCGGACTACAACCCGTTCCTGATCCATGCCGATGACATTCTCATCGACTTTCTGACAGACAGCGGCACCGGCGCCATGAGCGATCGTCAATGGGCCGCCATCATGCGGGGGGATGAGTCCTATGCCGGCAGTCGCAGTTTCTACCGGTTTGAAGAAGTGGTCCGGAACATCACGGGCTTCAAACATATCATCCCCACCCACCAGGGACGGGCAGCGGAAAAAATCCTGTTTTCCATCTCGGTGAAACCGGGCAGCAAGGTCCCCAACAATACCCACTTTGACACCACCCGGGCCAACGTGGAATACAACCAGGCCGACGCCATTGACCTGGTCATCCCGGAAGGCCGGATTCCCACGCTGGAACATCCGTTCAAGGGGAACATGGACCTGGAAAAGCTCACCGCGTTTCTGGACGAAAACGGAGAGGACGTCCCCCTGGGTATGATCACCATCACCAACAACTCCGGCGGCGGTCAACCGGTATCCATGGAAAACATTCGCGAAACTTCCCGCATTTTCAGGGAACGGGGCATTCCGTTCTTCATTGATGCCTGTCGGTTTGCGGAGAACGCTTACTTCATCAAGCTGCGGGAACCGGGTTACGAAGACAAGACTGTTCTGGAAATCGCCCAGGAGATCTTCTCCTACGCCGACGGCTGCACCATGAGTGCCAAGAAGGACGGCATGGTCAACATGGGTGGATTTCTCGCCCTCAACGACGACAATATGGCCATGCATGCCCGTAACCTGCTGATCCTCACCGAAGGGTTTCCCAGCTACGGCGGCCTGGCGGGGCGCGATCTGGAAGCCCTGGCTGTCGGCCTTGAAGAGGTCTTGAGCGAAGATTATCTCAAGTATCGGCTGCGCACGGCAGAATACATGGGCGAACGACTGACAGCGGCCGGTATTGACATCATCCGCCCAACCGGCGGGCACGCAGTCTATATTGATGCAGCATCGTTTTATCCCGACATCCCGCCCCATCAGTTCCCCGGACAGGTACTGTGTGGCGAGCTGTACAAGAAAGGCGGCATCCGTGGCGTGGAAATCGGATCTGTCATGTTCGGCAAAAAAGATCCGGAAACGGGAGCGGAAATACCCGCCGCAATGGAGCTGGTCCGGCTGGCCTTCCCCCGACGCGTATATACCCAGAGTCATTTTGATTTCGCCATCGAAGCCATTATTGAAACCCACGCCCACCGCAACGAAGCTACCGGACTCAAGATCAAATGGGAACCGCCGTTCCTGAGGCATTTCACCGCGCGGTTCGAACCGGTGGAATCATGAGAGACGTTGCCGAGTCCCTGGTCGATCAATATGTGAAGTCTGACTCCATCCGACGCCACCTGTACGCGGTGGAAGAAGCCATGGGGTTTTACGCCCGACTCTATGGAGAAGACGAAGTTCGCTGGCGGATCACCGGACTGCTTCATGACTTTGACTACGAGGCCTACCCGGAAGAGCATCCCGCCCGCGGAATGGAATTGCTTCTCGAAGCGGGTTTTGACCAGGAGCTGGTGGACGCCGTGGGTGGTCATGCAGCCTATACCGGAATCCCCCGGGTCACAAAGATGGCCCGAACATTGTTCGCGGTAGATGAACTGGCGGGTTTTGTCATGGCCGTTGCCCGGGTGAGACCCAGCGGCATGCTGGCGGATGTTACAGTCAAATCCGTACGGAAAAAGCTGAAAGACAAGGCATTTGCCAGACAGGTAAACCGGGAGGAAATTGTTCAGGGCGCTGCAGAACTGGGTGTGGAATTACCCCAGCACATTCAGAATGTCATCGATGCCCTTGCGGCCGCTCATGAACGACTGGGGTTCCCGGGATAAGCCACAATTTCCGTACTCCCCTGAGGACACTTGCGGAGAAATGATCCACCTTTCGTCAATATTTTGACGCATGCCCGGCGGGTTTCGTTGCGTTTCTGACGCCAGAGGGTCAAAACAGCCTAAAACTTGCACAAATATGCTGGCATCAAAGTTGCATTAAAGAATGGCACGAAAGAAACACGGGGGAAGCCAAACAGTTAGCCTATCTTAAATCAACACCAACATTGGCTTACCAAGACTAGACCCATCAACGTATCTTCCTTTAACTCCCCCGTTTCTTTCTTTTTTTTGCGCCCGCAAACACCCCCACAAAACCAGACAGAAACTTGACATTCTTCCTTCACAGGAGGACAATGTTGCATTCCAACCGGTTGATTCGATTCAACAATCTGTGAAAGGGGGAAGCACACGTGGGCATGGAGATTGAACGGAAGTTCCTCGTACAGGACCGTCAGGTCGTCTCCGGCCACCAGCCCGTCCATATGCGGCAAGGCTATCTCTCAACCGATCCGGAGTCCGTTGTACGCGTGCGGATAACAGACACCCATGCATGGCTCACCGTCAAGTCCCGTATTTCGGATACGGTTCGCCACGAATTCGAATGGGCCATCCCCGTTGAAGATGCGGATCAAATCCTGAACACCATCTGTATGAGGCCCATCATCGAAAAGAAGCGCTACCGGATTGGCCATGGCAACCACTTGTGGGAAGTTGATGTGTTCATGGGGGAAAATACAGGCCTTGTCATCGCGGAGATTGAACTGTCGGATGAACAGGAACCGGTGGAAATACCCGAATGGGTCGGGGACGAAGTCTCAAACGATCCCCGCTATCTCAATATCAACCTGGTCAGGCACCCGTATTCCAACTGGTGACCAACCACAACAGCCTGACAGAAAAGGAGCAATCATGGGCATTGTGTTGAATCTCACACGGATCCTGATTGGAAAGCTGGACAGTTACATGAATGCGATCAGCGAAGGCCTGATGGTCTACCAGCACGGCATCCGTGAATACCTGTCGGACGACCTGGCACGTTTTGAAGAGCGTCTGGTACAGGTTGACAAGTATGAAAGCCGGGCAGACTCCCTTCGACGTGAGATCGAAAACCACCTGTACACCCATTCCCTGATACCGGAGAACCGGGGTGATGTCCTGGGTCTGTTGGAGCACCTGGATGATGTGATTGACGCGGGGAAAGAATCCCTGATCCAGTTTTCCATTGAGACACCGGACATTCCCATGGAATTGACCGATCAGTTCCGGGAACTTACCGGCGTCTGCACCCAGTGCGGCGAGGCTGTTGTAGCCGCGGCCCGTGCGTTCTTTACAGAGTTGAGCCGGGTCCAGGAGACCATTCACAAAGTCTATTTCTATGAAAAGGAAGCGGACAAAATCAGTGACCGGTTGAAACGGCAGATTTTCCGGATGGACATGGAGCTCAGCCGCAAAATCCATCTCCGTGATGTCCTCCAGACAATGGACCTGATCGCAGACCAGGCGGAAGCAGTTGCCGACCGGTTGTCCATCTATGCCATTAAACGGAGCATGTAGCGCATGCTGCTGTTTTTTCTCTCGTCCGGTCTGTTCCTGGGCTGGTCCCTGGGGGCCAACGACGCCGCCAACGTATTCGGTACCGCAGTGGGGTCCCGGATGCTCCGGTTCCGTACCGCAGCCATCCTCTGCGGGATATTCGTGGTCCTGGGTTCCATTGCAGGCGCCGGTCCCGCCCACACACTGGGTGCCCTGGGTGCCGTCAATGCCCTGGGCGGTGCATTTACTGTTGCATTGAGTGCCGCAGTGACCGTCTATGGCATGACAAGGGCCAAACTACCCGTTTCGTCCACACAGGCCATCGTGGGCGCCATCATCGGCTGGAACCTGTTTGCCGGCGCACCGACAGACGGTACCATCCTGACCAAGATCATGGGGACCTGGGTGCTGTGCCCAATCATCTCGGGACTGATTGCCGCCGGCCTGTACACCTTGCTTCGTCCCGTTGTCCACCGATCCGGCATTCATCTCCTTCGACAGGACCAGCTGACCCGCTACGGACTGATCCTCGTCGGTGCTTTCGGTTCGTATTCCCTTGGTGCAAACAACATCGGGGCCGTGGTGGGGGTATTCATGCCCTCCCAACCGTTCGCTGATTTCACAATTCCCGCTCTGGGTACGGTTTCCGGAAACACCATCCTGCTTGCCGTTGGCGGTATAGCAATTGCTACAGGTGTGTTCACCTATTCCCGTCGGGTCATGGAAACCGTTGGCTCCAGCCTGTTGAAACTCTCACCCATGGCTGCACTGGTCGTCGTCCTTGCCCAGTCCCTGGTGCTGTTCCTCTTTGCATCTGAAGGTCTCGAATCCTGGCTGATCCGGATGGGGTTACCGACAATTCCGCTGGTTCCCGTTTCAAGCTCCCAGGCTGTTGTGGGGGCCGTGGTTGGCATTGCCGTCATCAAACGGGCAAAAAACCTCAGCTATCGCACGCTGGGGGCCATTGCCGGCGGCTGGGTAGGCACACCGCTGCTGGCCGGCATTCTGGCGTTTGTGGGCCTGTTCTTTGTTCAGAATGTATTTGATGTTCAGGTACAGAAACCTGTCCCGAGTCCCCCCGCCATCGGGAAAACCATGCCGGCGGGAAAAACCGGGACCGACGGAAACGGGCAACTGCAACCGGCAGAACCGAAAACCCTGCCTCCTGCGACACCGTCGAAGACAGAACAACCCGTTGCCGAACACAAAAAAAGAACGGGACCGTCTCCAGACGGCCCCGTTTCACCAATTGCCAATTCTTCGGCGATCAGAGTTCTTCGATACGCTGGTGCGCTTCCCGTACCAGACGCGTATACTTGAACACCGGATACGCCCCCTGCGGTCTGTTCTGCCGCAGGCGTGTCGGCCCCATGTTGTAGGCGGCCAGAACCAGGTTCATGTCGGTAAACCGATCAGCCAGTCGTTTCAGATATCGAATACCAAGCGTCACATTCAACTGCGGATTATACAGCGTTTCTTTACCTGTCAGCATAATCCCATACTCCGCTGCCATGGCCCGGCCTGTGGCGGGCATCAACTGCATCAGTCCAACGGCACCCACCGGCGACGTTGCACGTTTGTTGAATGAACTCTCTGTTTTCATTACAGCCATCACAAAATCCACTGAAAACCCGTTTTCCAGTGATTCTTCGGCAATAATCCGGGCCAGGTCAGTCTGCTCGGTCCCGGTCAAATTGGTCCGAACACTGTCAAAAACCTGCAGTACCCGTTTTTCCCGCTGCCGGATTTCGACATAACGGGCGATATCTTCATACCGTGGCTGGGAGTCTTCCACAATCGGTTGTGATACCGGAATACTGGTGGACAGGACACTCACTGCAATGCCGACCAGTACGGTTTTTACGATGTTGCTCATACACTTCCTCCCATCGGAGGCGTACTTTAGCACAGGATACAATTTAGTCAACAGCAAAAATTGTTCAAGTGACAACTATCACATTTTGATAAAGATATTCTGTTACAATTTTACACTTTTTCGTGAGAAAGAAAATTTTTCTGAAAATCACCTGCCAAACGAGATGCCGATTGCCTCCGCAGCGGCCACCACCTGACCGTCCGGTTCCACACCTTTCATTTCCGCAATCGCTTCCTTGATCGGCACCGTTTCGATGTCCGGTGTGTGGAGACAGACCATGTGCTGATTGCACCCCCGGGCCAGGCATTCCACGGCTTCCACGCCGAACCGTGTTGCCAGAACCCGATCCCAGGCAGTGGGAGACCCGCCACGTTGCAGATGCCCCAGTACTGTCACCCGGACATCCATCTCGGTCAGTTTGCTGATCTCCTCGCCCACGACATTGCCAATGCCACCCAACCGGGGGGCCTTGCCCTTCTTGCCGGTTTCCATGAACACCATTTCACCGTCAATCGGACGGGCGCCTTCGGCCACCACCACGATGGAAAATTTGCTTCCCAGCTTGTTGCGGCGCTTGATCTTGCTGCAGACTTTCTTGATATCAAACGGGATTTCCGGAATCAGAATCACATCCGCCCCGCCGGCAATTCCGGACTTCAAGGCAATCCAGCCGGCATATCGTCCCATCAGTTCCACCACAATCACCCGGTGATGGCTCTGCGCAGTGGTGTGCAATCGATCCAATGCTTCGGTTGCCGTGCTGATTGCCGTGTGGAAACCAAAGGTGTAGTCCGTTGACAACAGGTCATTGTCAATTGTCTTGGGAACACCCACCACCCGGACACCCTTATCCGTCAGCTTGTCAGCAATCTGAAGCGTACCGTCTCCACCGATTACCACCAGTGCGTCAATGTCGAGCAATTTCAGGTTTTCCACCACCCTGTCCGACATGTCCACGGTTTCTTCGTTTCCGTCACGACTCACCACATATTCAAACGGATTCCCCTTGTTGGTCGTCCCCAGAATGGTACCGCCCAGCGGCAGAATACCCCGGATACTGAACTCTGTCAGTTCCACCAATGAACTGCCGGTCACCAGTCCTTCAAAACCGTCCGGAACGCCATACACCCGCCAGTTGTATTTTCGAATCGCAGCTTTCACCACGCCCCGGATCACAGCGTTCAGACCCGGGCAATCACCGCCACCGGTCAATATGGCAATTTTCTTGATTTGTTGTGATTCATTCGCCATGGCTCACTCCTGTCTGTATCCACGATGCAGATCTATTTGATTTATCTTAAAAGAATATACGCATCACTGAACCATTTGTAAACCGCTGTCTGGAAGATAAGCGCCCGCAATTCGTGTTTTCTTTTTGGTTTCTTTTTTGTAAAGTATTCACATCCATTCGGTGGAGGAAACATGTCAGACCATCAGAACCGGCTCATCCACGAAAACAGTCCTTACCTGCTGCAGCACGCCACGAATCCCGTAGACTGGTATCCGTGGAGTCCGGCGGCTTTCCAACGGGCACGGGAGGAGAACAAACCCGTTTTTCTTTCCATCGGGTATGCCACCTGTCACTGGTGCCACGTGATGGAACGGGAGTCTTTTCAGGATCATGCGGTGGCGGACCTGCTCAATCGTGATTTTATCAGTATCAAGGTGGATCGCGAACAGCGTCCGGACATTGATGGGATATACATGCAGGTATGCCAGATGCTCACCGGCTCCGGCGGATGGCCACTGACCGTGATCATGAGTCCGGACGGGGAACCGTTCTTCGCGACAACCTATGTCCCCCGCACAGCACGAATGGGACGCCAGGGACTGCTGGAACTGTTGCCGCGCATTGCTGACATCTGGAAACAGCAACCGGCCAATATCAGCGAATCCATCCAACGGATCCGGACAGCACTGGAACAGACGGTAGTTGAACCTGTTCACGAAAAAAGCACAGAACTTGATCCAGGCAGGGCTTTCGCGCAGCTTTCCAGAGAATTCGATGACCAGCACGGCGGATTTGGACAAGCGCCCAAATTCCCTGCTTCGCACAACCTGATGTTTCTGCTCCGTTATCATCTTTTACACGGTTCTGACCGTGCGACGAAAATGGTGGATCTGACACTGGACCGATTGGGTCAAGGTGGCATTTATGACCACGTGGACGGCGGTATCCACCGATATTCTACAGACAGGGAGTGGCAGGTCCCCCATTTTGAAAAGATGCTCTATGACCAGGCCATGATTGCCCGGACCGCATTTGAACATTACCGTCTGCGTAACAATCCGGATTCCCTGGCCCTCGGCACATCCACCCTGGATTATGTGCTCACGCATCTCCAGGCACCGAACGGTGGGTTCTTCTCGGCTGAAGATGCCGACAGTCCGGGCGGCGAAGGTGCATTTTACACGTGGACCATGGAAGAACTGCAAGCCGAGCTGGGTACGGATGACGCTGCGCGCGCAGCAGCCCTGTTTCATTGCACACCGGATGGAAATTTTTATGATCCGGAATTCCCGCAGAATCGCCGGAACGTGTTGCATCTTGCCGGTACAAAACCATCATCCGCAACAAACGACACCCCGGAAACGCAAAGGTTTGTTCGTGACGTTCTCCGTCGCCTGGGCGTGGCCCGGGAAAAACGGGAACGACCGTTCCTGGATGATAAGATACTGACCGACTGGAATGGCCTGATGATTCACGCACTGACCGCCGGCTATCATGTGACCGGGAAAAATGATTATCTGGACGCTGCTACCCGTGCCGCCGGGTTCATCACGGAACACCTGTTGAAGGACCAGACCCTGTTTCACTGTCACCGGAAAGGTATCACCAGCATACCGGGCTTCCTGGACGATTATGCTGCCGCAGGCATGGCATTTCTTCAAATGTATCTGTGCCTCCAGGACCCCTTATGGCTGGAGCGGGCCCTTTTGCTGGGTCGTCTGATTGTTCAGAAATTCCGCGACCCTGAAGCAGGCGGATTTTACTTCGTACCGGACGACGGGGATCCACTGCTGTTCAAACGGAAAGAGAAATTTGACAGTGCCTATCCGTGTGGCAACAGCATCGCTTACCACCTGCTCAATCAACTGGATCTTGTCCGCGGATCAAACGAATTTGCGCCCAATCTGGATGAAAATGAAGCTGTCATGGCACCGCTGATCCAACGCCATCCCACCGTCGCGACCCATTATATGACCGGGTGGATGGCCCGGCAGGGACCGCAACTGCATGTGACGGTAATCGGTGCCGAACTCGCACAATCTCTTGTCCGCCCCCTTCTGTCCCAACTGGTATCGTTTCCCTATCCTGTCGTCACGTTGGCGGTCAACAACCGAACAGCTCCCGTATTGCGAAACCTGGGCTCAATTGTCCCGGAACACATTACGGAAAACACGACAATACAATACCAGGTTTGCGCCGACGGCACATGCCACCCACCGGTCCACACGGTAAACCAGGTAATGGAAATTCTCCGATCCGCCACCCGCTGATCTGCTTGTCAGGCGAAAAGAGGCGTGTCAGAATGAAACGGTAGAACGGAGCCATGGACAGGAGGCACCATGAAACTTCTCACCTGGTCGAAACTGAGCGTAGCCATATTCGTCGCCTGCATATCCATTGTGGGAAATGCCGGGGAACTGCTTACGGTGCCCGAGAAGACCGACTACACGCAAACGTCCACACTGGACGATGTACAGTCTTTCTTCTCGGCCCTGCAACAACGTCACCCGGAAAAGGTCATCCTGAGTTCTATCGGTGAAACGCTGGAAGGTCGTCCCATCCCCCTGGTCGTCCTCGGGAATCCGGCCATTGCAGCACCCGCACGCAACGACAAACCGGTCATCCTGCTGGTCGGGAACATTCATGCCGGGGAAGTGGAAGGGAAAGAAGCATTGCAGATGCTGGCCCGGGACATCCTGTCCCGACCGTCCAGTCCCTGCCTGGATCATTTCACTATCCTGATGGTACCGGTATTCAATGCGGACGGTAATGAGCGGATTGATCCCCGTCACCGCTCTTACCAGCGGGTGGAAAAGGGCGTGGGAATCCGGACAAATGCGCTGAATATGGACCTCAACCGTGATTTTGTCAAACTGGAAAATCCCGAAACCCGGGCACTGGTCCGGTTGTTCGACAAGTGGCAGCCCCTTGTGTATGTCGATTGCCACACCACCAACGGGTCCTACCATGAAGAACCCCTCACCTGGACCTGGGGGAGCAACCCGAACGGCAGCCGTGAAATGCATCTATATATATATAACCACCTGTTCCCGGACACCAATGACAGGATCCTGGAGAACCACAAGGTCGACGCCATTCCCTACGGAAACTTTGATGATCCGATCCAGCCGACCCTCTGGGATACGTTCTCCAGCCGGCTGGTTTACGGTGTCGGCTATTTTGCCGTGAAAGGATCATTCTCAATCCTCAACGAAAACTATGCCTACGCGGATTTTCCCACGAGGACCAGGGCCTGCTACGCCCTGATGGAAGAACTGATCGCATACACACTGGCACACAAGGATGATATGGTTCGTATGCGGACGGCCTACCTTGAGCAACCGGATGTCCGCTTCATTGCTGAACCGGAAGCCCGGACATTTTCAGACCCCATCACCATCAAGGGATATGTCATGAAGCGCAACGAAAATGGATGGGCAAGACCAACCGAAGAACGCCGGGACTATACGGTGGCCTGGCGCGGAGACTATGCGGGAGAATCCCGGACAATTACGGGTGCCTATCTCCTGCCGCCGTTCCTGCAACCCATCCTCGAACGACTCCATGCACACGGCATCCACCTGTACCGGTTATCATCCCCGGTTGAAGTACCGGTCCGGGTTTTCGGCATCACCGACATTACGTATGAGACCCGTCCCTTCCAGGGGCATTTCATGATGGAAACGGTCTCCGGCACCTATCGGACGGAGACGCGAAAAATCCCCGAAGGCTGGTACGTGGTCCCCCTGAACCGGACACAGCCCTATCGTCAACTGGCCTCGGTACTGCTGGAAGCAGAAAGCGGGGATGCACTTTACCGGTACGGCTACATCTCAACAACCCTGTACCCTTCCCAATGGCGGCGAAAGACAGGAGATTATCCCATCCTCCACACAGAACAGATAAGCGGTCTTCCCATGGAGTTGGTTCATGATATCCCTTGAAACCCAAGCGGAACTGGTTTCCGCATTGAAGCGGCGGGGATTCCATGACACGTTTCAGGTTAACCCGGAAGAACTGGTCCATGCATTGGAACGGCTCTGCAGACCCTATGAAACAGTCGGCTTCGGCGGGTCCGTCACCACCCGGGAACTGGGTTTGCCGGATGCATGCGCCCGGTGGGGCATGACCGTCTATGACCATTGGACGGTTCCGGCCGACAGGAAAGACGATGTCCGGCGACATCAGTTGACAGCGGATGTCTTTGTCACAGCTGTCAATGCGGTGACAGAGGACGGCATCATGGTCAACGCGGACGGGATGGGGAACCGGGTAGCGGCCACAATTTATGGCCCCAGACACGTGGTCTGGATACTCTCCGCCAACAAAATCGTAGCAAACCTGGATGATGCAATCAGACGGATCCAGGAAGTTGCCACACCCCTGAACGCCGAACGGCTGAAAATCCAGGTGCCCTGTCGAACCAGCGGAGTTTGTGTAAACTGCCTGTCAGAGCATCGTCTGGACAAGGTGTTCAGTATGTTCCATTACAAACCCACCGGGACGGATCATACGATATTCCTGCTGGATGGCGCGTTCGGTTATTGACTTGAACTTCGCAGATTCGTTAAAATTCAAGACATGAATAAGGCAGAAGTTGTTGCGCGCGTCAAAGAGGCTGCTGATTATTACCGGGAAGGCCGCTATTACGAGGCGTATGCCCTGATCCATCCCATTGCGGGCCGGGTCAACCACGAGAAAATCAAACGCCTCCACGAAACATCCAGGCGGCAGGTTCTGGGTAATCTCGGACAGTTACTGGAAGAAAAACGGTTCCGCCGGATGCTGGAACTGGGCAACCAGTTCCTCAAGGAACTGGATGATCCGGATGTGCAGATCCTGTTGGATGAAGCACAGAAACAGGCTGCCGAACCCGCGGAAGCACCGCTGGAAATCAGCCTGGACGACATCGACCCGGCCATGGATGACCCGGTTACCGAAATCATGTCGGATTCATGGGTCCAGGCGGTAACCGATGAGGACACCATGTCTGACGAGCGTGAAGCCGATGCCGGCCCGTTTGATACGGAACCTGTTCCAGAATCACTGTCCATGGAACCGGATATTGAAGAATCCGTCAGTGAAGCGGAATCCGAAAGTGAACTGGACATCAATACCCTGATTCAACGGGGCGTCTCACTCTATGAAGTGGGAGACGTTGAAAACGCCCTGAAAACATGGGAGCATGGGCTCCACCTGGAACCCGACAACGTAATTCTGAAAGAATACATCGTCAACGCCAAACGGGAACTGCATCCGGAAGATGCCGCCACGGATGAACAGTCGGGTGCAGATGCGTCCCAACAGCCCGCTGAGAAGGAACCACTGGACAAAGAGGAGCTCAACAGCATTATTGCCATCGGGCGAGCGGGAGAGGTGGACCGGGCACATTCATTGCTGATGAAACTGATTGACCGAACCGGGGACACCCGGGAAACAGATGAAGCGCGGGATTTCATTGCCAACCTGAAACAGGATTATGGGGTCAGCACCGCGATTGCGAAAGCAGAATCCATGATCAACGCCAACCAGCCGCATCAGGCTGTCAGTCTCCTGGAAAAACAGCAGTCCGTGTTCCCGGGCAACGAGAAACTGGCTGAAGCACTGGAAATTGCCAGGCGAAAGGCAGCCGAACAACCGGGACCGGGCGAAGGCTTGATCGAACTGGACTTCGGGTCCAAGGATCCGTCCGATACGGGACAACGGCGGGTACGGTCCCCGGAAGAGGCAGCCGAACGTGCCAAACGGAAAGCTGCCGAGCCATCCCGGACAACGTCATCGCCAAGAAAATGGTTGGGGCCGGTAATCGTTGTAGCATCATTGCTGATCCTCGCCGGTGTAGGATATTTACTGATCCCGCAACTGAAACTGCGCAGTTTTTACAAACAGTTCAAGGACCAGAAGCAAGCGGTTGCGCTTCCCGGAATGGAACCGACACCGGCCAGTGAGGCTGCTGAAATTGAAAAGAAACAGACCGAACTGGTCAGCCAGGCCAAGCAACTGTACAACCAGCGGCGTTACCTGTTGTCCTATTATCTTTTTCTCCATGCCAATACGTTGAAAACACTGTCAGACACGGACCAGCAGTTTCTCAGTGCCGCCAGGAGTGAAATGGGCGAAGAAGTCAATGAAGCCAGGACCCGACGCAATGCGGAACAGGCATTCAACCAGGGACGCTTTGATGACGCCATTTCCGGCTACTACAGTCTGCTTTCCAACAGTCCGGACAATATCCGGTACAAGAAAAAGCTGATTGAAAGTTATGAACAGGCCGGCGTCATGCATGCGTATGCGGGGGATGGTCAGACCGCACAGGAATATTTCTCATATGCAGAGATACTGGATCCCGCCAACCCCATCCTGAAGCGACACCGACAGGTCATGAACCGGTATATCAGCGGTCTCATTTCCAAACGCCAGGTTCGGGAATGGTTCCACTTTTTCCGGTAATGCCATGCCACTGAAATGTCGCTCCTGCGGACATCTGAACAAAAAAACGTCGGAGAAATGTGAACGGTGCAGTTGCGATCTCCGATATTCCGCCATGTTTGATGACATGATCAAAATGCGCGACTCGGATTCCCGCTTCCTGTTCCCGTTACCCGAACAGGAAGAAATCATGGACGAACCGCTCATCTCTGCCTCCCTTCAGACGGACGAATTCCCCGAACTGAAAGCCACGCCTGCTGAAATGAATACATCCCAGGTGGAGCGGAAAAGGAAAGAAAAGGCCGCAGCATCACGGAAGGCAAGACAGACGGATTCCCCTGCCCTGGTCATATTCCAGTTCCTGGCCATCGAACTCTGCCTGTTCATGGTCATTTTCTTTATGCTGTCTGTGCTGACCCAGGCAACCGCACCGGGCATTCAGATTCCCAACTGGAAACTCACCGTTGTCAGCCTGTTTTTTCATGTTTTCCTGGAAGGAAGTATGGTGTGGTTTGGTGAACGTCCGCTGGGACTGCTGCTTACCCGGAGCAACACAGCATCTCAGTGAACAAGGTCCGATGGCAGCAGGCCATACCGCTTCTTAAACAACTGACTGAAATAATGCGGATCCGAGAATCCCACGATTTCCGCCACCTGCTTCACGGTCGGCTTCAACCCCTTGGTCTGAAACATTTCGAATGCACGGTTCAACCGTTCGTTGATTAACACTTCCTGCAGCCGTTTTCCGGTCTCATCCCTGAACTTGGACGAAAAATGGCCCGCACTGTAGCAGAATGCCTGGGCCAGAGAATCTACGGTCAGTGACTGAAAATCTTCAACCGGCATTTCCTTGAGGAAGCTGATCACCCGCTCCGAAAACATGTGTTCCCCATCGCCTTCTTCAAACCGGCGAAGAAATTCAGTCGCATCGTTCACAAGGTGGTCCAGCTTTGACTCCGGATCCGATTCATTCATGAAGTTTTCCGTCAATTGCATCTGGTGGCGCAGGATCTGCTCCGTTTCATTTCCGAGCAGACTGGTCAGGATACCCGATATGATGACCTGGAGACGGTTGTTGGCTTCCCGGTTATCAGACGTGTTTTCCATAATGAATCCGGCACAACGCCGCAATTCAACCTGGAACCCGTCCAGCCCGCGGGTTTCAAAAACCATCAGCAGGTAGCGGGACAAATTAAATGCTTTTGTAAAGGAACGATCCAAGAAATCACCTCTCCTGCTATCATTCTCTGAAATCAACGGTTCCACGTCAAGAACGATTGTCTTCGCCTGCATATTGACATTTTAGATGTTTGCATGAAACAATACCTTGCAATACACAGTACCAGGTAATGAAGTACATTTGGAGGCGGATGTGAACATCCAGTTCAAGAAAGGCGCTTTGGAATTATGTGTACTGGTCCTCCTGGCCCGAAAAGACTGCTACGGGTATGAGTTGATCCAGTCGATTTCAGAGAATATTGACATCGGGGAAGGCACCATTTATCCCCTCCTCCGGCGCCTGAGAACGGAAGGATATTTTGAAACCTACCTGAAAGAATCCACCGGCGGGCCACCGCGGAAATACTACCGGTTGACCGACAGGGGGAATGAATACCGGAAACAACTGGTTTCCGAATGGAACGCATTTACAACCGGTGTAAACCGGATCCTGGGGGAAGAAGATGGGCATGCAGACGTTTCTTGATGATCTGAACAAATCCCTGCGTGGGCTGCCGGAACCGGAGATCCAGGATATCCTGTCGGACTACCGGGAACATATTGAAGTGGGGATCGCTGCGGGCAGAAGTGAGAATGAACTCATCGGAAGCCTGGGGGATCCGGCAACCCTGGGACGTTTGTACCGCGCGGATCATTTCGTGGAACATGCCAATACCCGGTTCAGTCCCGGCAGTGTGGCAAAAGCCGTTACCGCCGTTATCAGCCTGGGCCTGTTCAACATCATCTTTGTTGCAATCCCGGCCATCTTCATCACCGGCCTCATCCTGTTCCTCTGGCTGCTGGCCCTGCTGATCCTGCTGGCCGGCGGCGGTTGCCTGATCGCAACCTTGATCTACCTGGTCTTTCCCTCCATGTTCGTGGTGGGCGGCATGTCCGGTGCAGCCATTTTCTTCTCCGGCTTGTTGATCGCCATCGGCATGCTCTCCCTGGGTGCTTTGCTGGGCATCGGGATGTGGTTCTTAACGCGTTTCCTCGCCAGAGCGGCGATTCGATATCTGAAATTCAATATTTCATTATTCAACGTAAGGAGGGAGTCATGAAATTGAAACACCTTGTTCTGTCCCTTGCAACCGTGTGCGTTCTGTCATTCAGCGGGGCGGCACTTGTGCTGCACAGTACCAACCTGATGGCGGGAGATTCCAGCATGACGGTGGAGGTCGATGACCAACAGTCCGCCTCACTGTCCGGTGTCACCGCGATCGAAATCACCGAGCAGGTCGCCGCAGATATTCAGGTCACCACCTCAACGGGTCCGGAACTCTCCGCCCATTTCTACGGCACCATTACCAGCAACGCAGATGTGAAGAAACCGGAACTCCAGATTGAAAAGAAAAACGATGTACTGTTCATTACCCTGGAACAGGACCGTAACTGGCGGAAAAAGCTGGTATTCAATGCCCGGTTCCGCTCCGATCTGAAACTGGACATTGTCCTGCCGCAGGATTATGCCGGCGCATTGAACATACACACCGCTTCCGGTGATGTGGATTGCGTGGGTTTCTCCGGTGCAGGCATTGAGATCCAGACCGCTTCCGGGGATGTGTCCGTAACCGATTTCGTCGGGGACATGTTCGAAATCTCAACGGCCTCCGGCGACGCGGTTGTCAAGGAAGTCAAACCGAAGCGCATGATGATCAACACTGCTTCCGGTGACGTCAAATTCACCGACGGGGACAGCGAAAAGATCCGTATCCGTACCGCATCCGGTGATATGAATGTTGCATCGGTTCACGGCGGACAGTTCGAAGCACGGTCTGCCAGTGGCGACCTGGTACTGGAAAACATCACCGGCAAGATTCTATCGGTGGCAACAACCTCCGGTGAACTGACGACAAATGGTATGAGTGCAGAAAAAGTCGCCATCGCCACCACCAGTGGTGATATCCGTGCAAAGGGCATCAGCGGAGATGTGAAGATCAACTCGACCTCCGGACAGGTCAAAGCACACGTGCTGGAATTCAAAGAGACCATCCTGTGCACCACCACGTCCGGCGACATTGAACTGGCCATTGAACAGCAGAAACCCTACCGGTTTGCCGGCTCCACCCATGGGGACATTTCGCTCAAGACCCCGGACGGCAAAACACATGAAGCAGAAAGAAAGCTCTACATTGAATGTGACGATTGCACCCATACCGTGAAAATCACCTCTACCTCGGGCGACATTGAAGTGAAATAGGATCGGCTGCAATTGCATTCCCGGCGGCCCTGCAGGGCCGCCTTTTTTCATCCCCCAAAACCCCTGAACCGCCCGTGTCAAAGGTCTTGCCTTAATTGTTGACACCCGAAACTTTGTTGCTATACTTGAACACTGAATGTTTGAAGGGGATGTTGTGTATCCATGTTTGACCAGCTTACTGACAAACTGAATCAGGCGTTTCGCGCAATCCGGGGCGTTGCCCGCCTTACTGAATCCAATGTAACAGATGCACTGAAAACCATCCGGATGGCGTTGCTTGAAGCAGATGTCAATTTCAAAATTGTTCGAAGCTTCACCGAGAGCATCAAGGAAAAGGCCCTGGGTGCAGAAGTTTCCCAGGCCCTGAACCCGGGACAACAGTTTGTCAAGATTGTCCATGATGAACTTGTCCAGATACTGGGTGCGGACAGTGCCGACCTGGTATTGGAAAGCCGGGCATGCAACGTCATCATGCTGGTGGGATTGCAGGGATCCGGTAAGACCACATCCGCGGGCAAGCTGGCCCTTCATCTCAAAAAGAATGGACAATTTCCCCTGCTCGTTCCCGCTGACGTTTACCGACCGGCAGCCATTGAACAGCTGGGCGTCGTTGGGAACGCGGTGGGCGTACCCGTGTTTGATATCGGGGAAGACCGGGATCCCGTCAGCATTGCCAGGCGCGCAGTAAAGGACGCCCAGGGACGTGGACTGAATACCGTGATCCTGGATACAGCGGGCCGCCTGCACATTGATGAAGAATTGATGGCTGAATTGAAGCAGATACAGGCGGCCGTTGAGCCCACGGAGATCCTGTTCACCATTGACGCGATGACCGGGCAGGATGCGGTGAATTCCGCCGCCGCATTTGGCGAGCAGTTGGAATTGACCGGTGTCATTCTCACCAAGCTGGATGGTGACGCCCGGGGCGGTGCCGCCCTTTCCGTCAAGTATGTGACCGGAAAACCCGTCAAGTTCTGCGGTATCGGTGAGAAATATGAAGACTTTGAATCATTCCACCCGGATCGCATGGCATCCCGTATCCTGGGCATGGGCGACGTCATGTCCCTTATTGAGAAGGCCCAGGAAGTGGTGGATGAAAAACAGGCGTTGAAACTGCAGGAACGGATCGTCAAGGACCAGTTTACACTGGAAGACTTTCGACAGCAGTTACGGCAGATAAAGAAAATGGGGTCCATGGAGAAAATTCTCGGCATGATACCGGGCATGGGCCAGGTAAAAAACGCAAGCAAGATGATGGATGACCGGAAAATGGTCCACATGGAGGCCATTATCAATTCCATGACCCCGGGTGAACGGGGAAACCATACCATCATCAACGGCAAACGCAGAAAACGGATCGCCCGTGGATCGGGCCGGACCGTTCAGGAAGTGAACGCACTGTTGAAACAGTTTGTGCAGATGCGCAAGATGATGAAGCAGTTGTCAAACCCCTCGTTTCTTGGTAAGATGAAAAACGTCAAGAAAATGAGGAACTTAAATATTCCTTTCCAATAACGGAGGTACGCAACAGATGATCGCAATCAGACTGAAACGCATGGGCAGAAAGAAACAACCCTTTTACCGGATCGTGGTGTCCGAGGACAGCAATGTTCCCACCGGTCGCTTCGTGGAAGAGATCGGCACCTACAATCCGCTGCTGGACCCTGCGGAAGTCAACATCGACAAAGAAAAGGCATTGCACTGGATCAAGGAAGGTGCCAAGCTTTCCGCTACAGTTAAATCTCTTTTCAAGAAGCAGAACATCCTGTAAACTGACACCAAGATCCATTGCCAAAGGTAGGGTGCCCTATACGTGAAGGAGGAAGGCTATGAAAGATCTTTTGTCAGCTATCGCGAAGGCGTTGGTGGACCACCCGGACCAGGTAGAAGTAACTGAGGTAGAAGGCGAACAGACAACCGTCCTGGAACTGAAGGTAGCACCGGATGATCTCGGCAAGGTTATCGGCAAGCAGGGGCGTACTGCCCGTGCCGTCAGGACAATCCTGAACGCGTCCGGCATGAAACTCAAGAAACGGTTCGTTCTGGAAATACTCGAATAGAGCCACATGCCGTCCCGCTACCTTACCATTGGCAGAATTGCAAAACCGCAAGGTATTCGAGGGGAAGTCGTCGTTACGATTGACACGGACTTCCCCTCTCGTTTTTTTGA